>NZ_JBHWZO010000275.1:0-7893 GCF_042728455.1 Promicromonospora sp. NPDC060204 | reverse complement strand
GCACAGCCCTGTGCCGACCTCGAAGCAGACTGCCGATGTCGGCGGAATTGCCGATCTGGTCGGGACAGCCGACCTGGCGGCTCGTGCTGTCCGACGTCGGCTGGCGCGGGCGCCCGGTGGGCTCGTCTCCTTCGAGACCTAAGTTTCTTCGCTTTGAGCCGCCTCAAAGCGAAGAAACTTAGGTCTCAAAGGAGAGAGGGTTCAGCGGTCGTCGGCAGTTCGCATCCCCGCGTCGGCAGTCGGCCTCGACCAGCTCGACCAGGAGAGCCCTTCGCCTCAGTCCAGGCAGAACTCGTTGCCCTCGATGTCCTGCATGTTCTGGCACGACTCGTTCTCACCGTCGGCCAGCAGCAGGACCCCGCGCGTCGCGCCGATCGCCTCCAGGCGGACGGCGTGGGACTCCAGGACGGCCAGGCGCTCGTCGCCCACCAGGCCCCGGCCGACCTTGACGTCGAGGTGCACCCGGTTCTTGACGACCTTGCCCTCGGGCACGCGCTGGAAGAACAGCCGCGGGCCGACGTCGTTCGGGTCGCTCGCGGCGAACCACGAGTCCCGCTTCTCGGCGGGCAGCGAGAGGCTGTACTCCTCCCACGTGGCGAAGCCGTCCTCCGTCGGGTCCGGGGGGACGTATCCCAGGGCCTCGCACCAGAACCGGCCCACGCGCTCGGGACTGGCACAGTCGAAGGTGATCTGGACAGGCTGCACGGTCGTCATGGGCACACCCTAGGACGACGGCGGGCCACCGCTCACGCTGATTCCCTCACCCGGGTTCCCTCACACGGGTCCTCTCACACCGACTCCTTGGTGACGCTCCAGCCGCCGTCCACGTTGAGCTCCACCCCCGTGACGAACGACGCCCGGTCGGAGCACAGCCAGGCGATCGCGTCGGCCACCTCGGACGCCTCGCCCAGCCGGCCCAGCGCCGTCGCCGCCGCGGCGCTCGCGCGCTCCGCCTCGCCGACGCCGTCCCAGTGCGGCGTGAGCACCGGCCCGGGCAGCACGCTGTTCACGCGGACGGCGGGCCCGTACTCGGCGGCGAGCTGCCGGGCCAGCCCCGTCATCCCGGCCTTGGCCGAGGCGTAGGCGGCCCGGCCGGGCAGCCCGAAGTGCGCGTGCACGGAGGACACCATGACCACCGCCCCGTTGCCCGACGCCGTCAGGTCGGGCAGCAGCGCGCGCGTCGCGAGATAGGCGCCCGTGAGCGTGACCCGGATCTGGTGCTCCCAGCTCTCCGGCGGCGTGTCTGCCAGCGACGCCACCCGCCCGGCGTACGCGTTGTTCACCAGGATCTGCGGCCGGCCGAGGTCCGCCCGGCAGGCGGTGACGGCGCCGGCCCAGGCGGCCTCGTCGGCCACGTCCATGACGGACGCCGCCGCCCGGGACCCGCCGGCGCGCAGCTCGCCCCGCAGGTCGAGCACGGTGGGGGAGACGTCCACGAGGAAGACGCCCGCGCCGTCCTCGGCCAGCCGCCGGGCGGTCGCCTCGCCGATGCCCCGGGCGGCGCCGGTGACGACGGCGGTGCGACCGTCCAGGGGGAGCTCACGCGTCATGACCAGGGCCTTTCGTCGGGGACGTACCGCCGCAGGCTACCCGGGCCCGCCGTCAGATCGGGTACGGCCGCGACCCCGCCTGCACCGTGATCCAGCGGAGCTCGGTGAACTCCTCGATCGCGGCCCGCGAGCCGAACCGGCCCCACCCGCTGGCACCCACGCCGCCGAACGGCATCTGCGGCTCGTCGTGCACCGTGGCGCCGTTGACGTGGCAGATCCCGGACCGGATGCGGCGCGCGACGTCGAGCGCGGCGCTCACGTCGCGGCTGAACACCGCGGCCGACAGCCCGTACTCGGTGTCGTTGGCGATGCGGACCGCGTCGTCGGCGCCGTCGGCCTCGATCACCGCGACGACCGGGCCGAACGACTCCTCGCCGTACAGCCGCATGCCGGGCCGCACGCCGCGCACCACGGTGGGCCGCAGGTACAGCCTGTCGGCCGTGCCGCCGGCGATCACCTCGGCGCCCTGCTGCTGGGCGTCGGCGACCAGGTCGAGCACGTGGTCGCGCGCGGCGGCGTGCACCATCGGGCCGACCTGCGCCTCCGGATCGTCCGGGGCACCCACCGCCAGGGCGGCGGCCCGGGCGGCGAGCCGCGCGGCGAGGTCGTCCGCGACGGAACGGTCGACGATCACGCGCTCGGTCGACATGCAGATCTCGCCCTGGTTCATGAACGCGCCGAAGCTCGCGGCAGCCGCCGCCTCGGCGAGGTCGGCGTCGGCCAGGACGACGAACGGCGCCTTGCCGCCGAGCTCCAGCAGGACCCGGGTCAGGTACCGGCCGCCGAGCTCGCCGATCACCCGGCCCACCCGCGTCGAACCGGTGAAGTTGACGCGCCGCACGGCGCGGTGCGCCACGAGGGCCTCGACGATCGCGGGCGCGTCCTGCGGGTCGTTGCTGATCAGGTTGACGACGCCGGCGGGCGCCCCGGCGTCGTGCAGCACGTCGACGATCGCGGCCTGGGTGCGCGGCGTCTGCTCCGAGGCCTTGAGCACCACGGTGTTGCCGAGCACGAGCGGCATCGCGATCGCCCGCACGCCCAGGATCAGCGGCGCGTTCCACGGGGCGATGCCCACGACGACGCCGGCCGGCTGCCGCACGCCGTACGCGGTCAGGCCCGGGACGTCGGACGGGATGATCTCGCCGACGGCGGAGTAGGCCTGCGCCGCGGCCTCGGCCAGCATGCCGGTGGCCACGTGCACGTTGAACGCGCACCACGGCCCCGTGGCGCCCATCTCCTGGCCCATCACCGCGGCGATCTCGTCCGCGCGCTCGGCCAGCAGCCCCGCGGCCCGCTGGAGCACCGCGCGCCGCGCGGCCGGCGGCAGGCCCGACCAGCCCTCCAGTGCCGCGGCGGCGGCGTCGGCCGCGCGGTTCGCGTCCGCGACGGAGGCGGCGGCGATCCGGGCGATCGGCTCGCCCGTCAGGGCACGGACGAAGTCGGTGTAGCGGCCGCCCTCCGCGGGCACGTGCTGCCCGCCGACGAACAGGTCGGCGGTGGGGCCGGGGGAGGTGTCGCGCTCTGGCATGGCTGCTCCTCGTCGAGACGGCCGCCCTCCTCGTCGAGGGCGGGCACTGACGAGTATTCCGCGACCGCCCCGTCGCCGTCTTCCACTATTACCTCTAATACTAACGTTGACATAGGAGTTATTCGCTCCTACTGTTCACCGCAGGCCGGGCCAGCGTGGGTCCGGCGGGCAGCAGAAGTACGACAGCAGACCGAACGATGGGGTTCGAATGAGCTACGTGACAGGCAGCGCGGCACCGGCGTCCGGTACCGCGCTCTACGACCCGGACGTCCTGGCGGACCTGGTCGCGAAGGTGGGCGAGCGGCTCGGCGGCGAGGTGGCGGACGCCGTGGGCCGTTGCATGGCGGACACGCTCGCCCGGACGATCACCCTCCACCCCGACGGCACCGCCTTCGTGATCACCGGCGACATCCCGGCGATGTGGCTGCGGGACTCGACGACGCAGCTCGCGCCGTTCCTGCACCTGGTCGACCGCGATGAGCGCCTCGCGGACACGATCGCCGCCGTCTCGCGGCGGCAGCAGGCCTCGATCCTGCGCGACCCGCACGCCAACGCGTTCAACGACGGCCCCACGGGCGCGGGGCACCGCGACAAGACGGGGCACCCGGAGACCGGGCAGTCGCCCTGGGTCTGGGAGCGCAAGTACGAGATCGACTCCCTGGCCTACCCGCTGCAGCTCGCCCACGACCTGTGGGTCGCGACCGGCCGCACCGACCACCTCGCCGACCTCGCCCGGGTGGGACGCACGGTCATCGACCTGTGGCGCACCGAGCAGCGGCACGAGGAGGCGTCGTCGTACACCTTCGAGCGCACCGACTGCCCGCCCACCGACACGCTCGTGCGCGGCGGCCGCGGGCCCGAGGTCTCGCACACGGGCATGACCTGGGCGGGCTTCCGGCCCAGCGACGACGCCTGCACGTACGGCTACAACGTGCCGGGCAACGCGCTCGCGGCGACGGCGCTCGGGCAGCTCGCGGAGCTCGCCGCCGAGGTGCTGCACGACGCCGACCTGGCTGCCTCGGCCACGGAGCTGCGCGGCGAGATCGAGCGCGGCATCCGCGAGCACGGCGTGGTGACCGGGCCCGACGGCGCGCCGGTGTACGCGTACGAGGTGGACGGCCGCGGCGGCGTGCTCCTGGCCGACGACGCCAACACGCCCAGCCTGCTCGCGCTGCCCCTGACGGGCTGGTGCCGCGCGGACGACCCGCTCTACACCGCGACCCGCGACCTGGTGCTCAGCCCGGCGAACCCGTACTACTTCAGCGGCTCGGCGGCGTCGGGCATCGGCAGCCCGCACACGCCCGAGGGCCACGTCTGGCCCATCGCCCTGGCGATCCAGGGGCTGACCAGCACGGACCCGGCGGAGCGCCGCGCCCTGCTGGACCTGATCCTGGCTACCGACGACGGGACGGGCGCGGTGCACGAGTCGTTCCACGTGGACGACCCCGGTACCTGGACCCGCGAGTGGTTCTCCTGGGCCAACGCCATGTTCTGCGAGCTGGCGCTGGAGACGGCGGGCCTGCGCACCCACCGCCGTCCGGCGCCGGCGCCCGCCCCGGCCCCGGAACCAGCACCGTGAGCGCCGCCGTGAGCGCCACCCGGCGCCAGCAGACCATCTCCGCCTGGATCTTCCTGGCCGTGCCGGTCGTGCTGTTCGTGATCTTCCTGCTGCTGCCGGTGGTCATGGCGATCGGGCTGAGCCTGACCGACTACGCCGTCATCGGCGACTTCGAGTGGGTGGGCCTGGACAACTACGCGCGCATCGCGGGCGACCCGATCTTCTGGATCGCCGTGCGCAACACCGCGCTCTACACGGTGCTGTACGTGCCGGCCGGGCTGCTCGTCGCGCTGGGCACCGCGCTGCTGCTCAACCGCAGCACGCGCACCGCCCGCGTGTTCCGCACCCTGTTCTACATCCCGGTGGTCTCCTCGACCGTGGCGACGGCGGCCATCTGGTTCTGGCTGCTCAACCCGCAGTACGGCCTGCTCAACGCGGTGCTCGGCTGGTTCGGCATCGACGGGCCGGCGTGGCTGTACGAGTCCCGCTGGGCCATGATCGCCATCGTCATGATGAGCGTCTGGGCAGGTTTCGGCGCCAACATGATCATCTACCTGGGCGCCCTGCAGGGCGTGCCCGGCGAGCTCGTGGACGCCGCCCGGGTCGACGGCG
This sequence comes from Promicromonospora sp. NPDC060204, assembly GCF_042728455.1. Taxonomy (NCBI): domain Bacteria; kingdom Bacillati; phylum Actinomycetota; class Actinomycetes; order Micrococcales; family Promicromonosporaceae; genus Promicromonospora; species Promicromonospora sp. NPDC060204. The sequence goes on along the minus strand of NZ_JBHWZO010000275.1, from coordinate 2,645 downwards.
CGGGCGCGTTCCGGGTGTTCTGGCACGTGACCCGGCCCTCCATCTCCCGCGCCACGTTCCTCATCCTCACGCTGCTGCTCATCGCCGCGTTCCAGGTGTTCGACCAGGCGTACGTGCTGACCAAGGGCGGGCCCGGCAACTCGACGCTGACCCTCGTCTACTACATCTACGACCGGGGCTTCGGGCGGCTGGAGATGGGCTACGCCTCGGCGCTGTCCTTCGTGCTGTTCCTGGTGATCCTCGTGTTCTCGGTCGCCAACGCCCGCGCCACCGGACGGGAGAACGACCGATGAGCGCGCTGGCCACCGCGCCGGCGTCGGCCCCGGCGCCCGCCCCGCAGCAGCTCACCACGTCCCGGCCGCTGACGGCCCGCGTCCTGACCGGGAAGGTCGTCTGGACGCTCGCCGTCGTCCTGATCAGCGTCACCACGGTGCTGCCCCTGATCTGGACGCTGTCCACGTCGCTCAAGCCCGAAGGCGAGATCCTCTCGTCCTACCTCCAGGTGGTCCCCGAGAACCCGACCCTCGCGAACTACGTCGCGCTGTTCACCGACGGCCCGTTCGGCCGGTACCTGGCCAACTCCGCCGTCATCGCGCTCGGCGGCGTCGTCACCAACCTGTTCTTCGGGGGCCTGGCCGGGTACGCGCTGGCCAAGCTGCACTTCCGCGGCCGCGGAGTGGTCTTCTCGCTGTTCCTCGGCTCCATGATGGTGCCCGGCATCATCACGATGGTCCCCACGTTCCTGGTGCTGCGGCACTTCCCGCTGGCGGGCGGCAACGACCTGTTCGGCGAGGGCGGGGCGGGCCTGATCAACAGCTACGGCGCGGTGCTCGTCCCGTTCGCCGCCGGGCCGTTCGCCGTGTTCTTCATGCGGCAGTTCTTCCAGGCGCTGCCCGACGAGCTCGGCGACGCCGCGCGCATCGACGGCGCGAGCGAGTTCCGGATCTTCTGGAACATCTACCTGCCGCTGGCCCGCGCGGGCCTGGCGGTACTGGGCGTGCTCACCTTCCAGGCCGGCTGGAACAGCTTCCTCTGGCCCCTGATCGCGCTCAACGACCCGGAGATGCTCACAGTCCAGGTGGGCCTGGCCGGGTACGTCAACGAGTACCAGACGCAGTACGGGCCGCTGCTGGCCGGCACGATCCTGGCGAGCCTGCCGGTCCTGCTGGTCTTCGTGGTCGCCCAGCGCTACATCATCGAGAACTTCGCCCACTCGGGGACGAAGTGACCAGCACCCTGCAAAGGAGCAGAGTCATGAGGTCTGCAGCACGTATCACCGGGGCACTCGCCGCGGCAGCAGTTCTGATGGGCACCCTGGGCGCCTGCGGGAGCGCGTCGGACGGCGGCTCCGGCGGCGGTCCGGAGGAGGTCACCTTCTGGGGCTCCTGGTCGGGCGCCCAGGCCAAGCAGCTCCAGGCCCAGGCCGACGCCTTCAACGAGGCCCAGGACGAGTACGAGGTGAAGTACGTCGGGCAGGAGCTCGTGGAGGAGAAGCTGCTCACGGCGCTCGCCTCCGGCAGCGTGCCCGACGTCGTCCTCTGGGACCGGTACAACACCCCGCTGTACGTGCCCAAGAACGCGCTCGCGCCGCTCGACGAGTACATCGCGGCCGACGGCGTGGACACCGCCCAGTTCTACGACCAGGCCATGGGCGAGCTCGTGGTCGAGGGGGAGACCTACGGGCTGCCGCTGCTCGTGGACAACCGGTCGCTCTTCTACAACACCGAGCTCCTCGCGGACGCCGGCGTCGAGCCGCCGACCGACTGGGACTCCCTGAAGAAGGCGGCCGAGGCGGTCACCGAGCGCGACGGCGGCAAGCTGTCCGTCGCGGGCTTCGCCCTGGACGACCCGGGCCTGTTCAACATCTGGCTGCGGCAGGCCGGCGGCCAGATGTTCAGCGACGACGGCGCCACCACCGCCTTCAACAGCCCCGAGGGCCTGGAGGTGCTGGAGTTCTGGCAGAGCCTGCTGGACGCCGGCGTGTACGAGCCGGGCTTCGGCGAGGGCGTCGACTCCTTCGCGGAGGGCTCCACCGCCATCAAGTACGACGGGCCGTGGGCGCTGACCGCGCTGGACGAGGCCGAGGTCGACTACGGCATCGTGCAGCCGCCCGTCGGCCCCGACGGCGACCAGGGCGCCGGGATGGGCGGGTTCGGCCTGGTCATCCCGAGCGGGGCGCAGAACCCGGACGGCGCCTGGGAGTTCATGAAGTGGTGGACCACGCAGCCCGCCAACGGCGTGGACTTCGCCAAGATCTCCGGCTGGATCCCCGCCAACATCGAGGCGGCCAACGACCCGTACTTCACGAAGGACGACCGGTACCAGGCCTTCATCGAGACGATGGAGTACGCCCAGGTCCGCTCGAACATCCCCGGCGCGTCCGACGTCGAGGGTAAGGCCCTGATCCCCGCCCTGGAGAAGTTCCTGGGCGGCGAGACCGACGCCGCCACCGCCCTGCAGGAGGCGCAGGAGCTGGGCGACCGGATCCTGGCCGACAACGCGCAGTGACCACGCCGCGTGGCGCCCCCCCCGGGGGGGCGGGGGGGCCCCCCCCCCCCCCCCCCAGGGGATACTGGGGCGTATACACAAAAGGCCCGGCCGACCCGAGTGGGGGGGTTTGTGTAGGGGGGGGGCGGGGGATGTAT
>NZ_JBHWZO010000274.1:0-7903 GCF_042728455.1 Promicromonospora sp. NPDC060204 | reverse complement strand
GTGCGGCCCAGCTCAGATCCTGACGAGTTTTTTCCCTTCCAGGCACGACTGCGGCATTTCAGACATCGTTTGCTAATTGGTACTTTACGTTCGTTCCATCTCGTTCGTTTCGCGACGGCGAGGTGCTAGAACCTGAGCGAACATTCGTGTCGGATGTGGGCGAGTTTGTGCTCTGATATCGCTTTCACGCATCCACACGCGTACCGAACCCGAGGAGTATCAGTGCCCACCAAACACGGACCGGTCCGAAGCCGGACCGTCGCCCCCCGCCGCGCGGCTGTCGCTACGCTCGCGGCCCTCGTCCTGCCCCTCACCGGATGCGGCTCGCTCCTGGGTGAGGATGCCGCGGGCTCCGACGGCGACGACGCTCCGATCACCCTGACCGTGTCCACGTTCAACGACTTCGGGTACACCGACGAGCTGCTCGCCCGGTACACCGAGGAGCACCCGAACGTGACCGTCGAGCACGTCGTGGCGCCGACGTCCGACGAGGCCCGCCTGCAGATGCTCAAGGCGTTCACCACGGGTGACGGCTCCGAGCTCGCCGACGTGGTCGCGGCCGAGGTCGACTGGCTGCCGGAGCTGATGGAGCACTCGGAGCTCTTCGAGGACCTGACGGACCCCGAGGTCACCAAGCGCTGGGTGGACTGGAAGGTGGCCCAGGCCACGACGACCGACGGCAAGCTGCTCGGCTACGGCACCGACATCGGCCCGGAGGCGATCTGCTACCGCGCCGACCTGTTCCAGGCCGCCGGCCTGCCGACCGGCCGCGACGAGGTCGCCCAGCTGCTCGGCGGCAAGGACGCCACGTGGGAGCGCTACTTCGAGGTGGGCCGCCAGTTCACGGCGCAGTCCGACGCCGCGTGGTTCGACGGCACCACCGGCATGTTCCAGGGCATGGTCAACCAGCTGCCCGCCGCCTTCGAGGACCCGGCGACGCAGAAGCCGACCGACCTGGCGAGCAACAGCGAGGTCCGCGCGATCTACGACCAGATCACCTCCGGCATCGACGCCGGCCTCTCGGCCGGCCTGGAGCAGTGGACCCCGCAGTGGACGGCCGGGTTCCAGCAGAACGCCTTCGCCACGATGCTCTGCCCCGGCTGGATGATGGGCCCGATCGAGTCCTACTCCCAGGGGGTCAAGGGCTGGGACGTGGCCAACGTCTTCCCTGGTGGCGGCGGCAACTGGGGCGGCTCGTTCCTGACGGTGCCCTCGGCCGGCCTGCACACGGACGAGGCCAAGGAGCTCGCCGCGTGGCTCACGGCACCGGAGCAGCAGACGGAGGCCTTCACGACCGCCGGCGCGTTCCCGTCGCAGCTCGAGGCCCAGGACTCCGAGGCCGTGCAGGGCTACGTGAACCCGTTCTTCAACAACGCGCCGGTGGGCACGATCTTCACCGCGCGGGCCCAGTCCATCGACAGCGCCCCGCACAAGGGCCCGTACTACTTCGCCATCCGTGACGAGGTCAACAACGCGCTGGCCGCCGTGGACGCCGGGACCAACAGCCCCGAGATCGCCTGGAACCAGGCGGTGCAGACCGTCTCGGGCTTCCGGATCAAGGAGTAGGCGAACCAGGCTTCGCCCACTCCCCGCCTTGACACGGCGGGGCCCGGAACGCGACGATCAGGTCGCGTGGTAGCGCTCCCACACCCCAGGAGTGGGAGCGCTCCCAATGCCGGTACGCAGCTGTGCCGAGCGCGGCACGAGATCGCGACCCGCAGGAACCCGCAGAACCCGTAGGACCAGACCGCACGACAAGGGAGTCCCCAGTGCTGAGCAGTACCCGACCCACGCGGCGCGCAGCCGCCCGTACCCTCCAGGCGACGGCCGGCGTGGCCGCCGTCGCGCTCGCCCTCACCGCCTGCGGCGGTGGATCCGACGAAGGATCTGGCGAGGAGGACGGCCCGATCACCCTGAAGGTCGCGACCTTCAACGACTTCGGCTACACGGACGAGATGCTCGCCTCGTACACGGACGAGCACCCGAACGTCACGGTCGAGCAGGTCAAGGCAGCCACGTCGGACGACGCCCGCGCCAACCTGACCACCAAGCTCGCCGCCGGTGGTGACGGCCTGGCCGACATCGAGGCCATCGAGGTCGACTGGCTGCCCGAGCTCATGCAGTACCCCGACCTGTTCACCGACCTGACCGACCCCGAGCTCGACGGTCGCTGGGTGGACTGGAAGGTCCAGCAGGCCACCACGACCGAGGGCAAGGTCATCGGTTACGGCACCGACATCGGCCCCGAGGCCGTCTGCTACCGCGCCGACCTGTTCGAGGAGGCCGGCCTGCCGACCGACCGCGAGGAGGTCGCGGAGCTGCTCGGCGGCGACGACGCGACGTGGGAGGACTACTTCGCCGCGGGCCGCAAGTTCGTGAAGAAGTCCGACAGCGCGTGGTACGACAGCGTCGGCGGCACCTTCCAGGGCATGGTCAACCAGCTCCCCGCCGCGTTCGAGGACCCGGAGACCGGTGAGCCCAAGGACCTCGCGTCCAACACCGATGTCAAGGACATCTACGACCAGATCACCGGTTCGGTGGACGACGAGCTGTCGGCCGGCCTGATCCAGTGGGAGGCCGACTGGGACGCCGGCTTCCAGAAGGACGCGTTCGCCACGATGCTCTGCCCGGGCTGGATGACCGGTGCGGTCGAGGAGCGTGCGGGTGGCGTCGAGGGCTGGGACGTCGCCAACGTCTTCCCCGGCGGCGGCGGCAACTGGGGCGGCTCGTTCCTGACCGTCCCCGAGACCGGCGCGCACACCGAGGCTGCCAAGGAGCTGGCCGCGTGGCTGACCGACCCGGCGCAGCAGACCAAGGCGTTCGAGGCTGCGGGCACCTTCCCGTCGCAGCTCGAGGCGCAGGACTCCGAGGCCGTGCAGGCCTCGACCAACGCGTTCTTCAACGACGCGCCGGTGGGCGAGATCTTCTCTGAGCGCGCCCAGAGCATCGACGGCGCCCCGTTCAAGGGTGCGAACTACTTCGCCATCCGTGACGAGGTCACCAACGCGCTGAACCGCGTCGACGTCACGAAGTCGCAGGACGCCGACAAGGCCTGGGACGAGGCGGTCGAGAAGGCTGCCGCGCTCGGCTGAGCAGGCTCTGCCTGAAACGGGCCCGTCCTGGGCCTGAACCGCTGGCCGCGACCGGTGGTCGGGTTGGTCGAGACACGCGTCTCGGCGAGCCCGGCCACCGGTCGCGCCACGCGGGCGTCGCACCGAAGCGGCGACACGACGATGACACAGCGGAAGATGACCGGAAGATGACATGGCCGTCCTGACACCTCAACGATCGGCACCGGGGTCCGGTGCACCACAGCGCGAGTCGCGCAGACTCGGCTTCTCCCAGCGGCTCGGCCGCTGGGACGTGAAGCTCTCCCCGTACCTGTACATCTCGCCGTTCTTCATCCTGTTCGCGGTGACCGGCCTGTTCCCCCTCGCCTACACGGCCTACGTGTCCGTGCACGAGTGGAGCCTGCTAGGCGGACAGGGCGACTTCGTCGGCCTGCAGAACTTCACCGACGTGCTGGCCCAGCCGACGTTCTGGAAGGCCCTGGTCAACACGCTCTCGATCTTCGTGTTCTCCTCGGTGCCGCAGGTGATCCTGGCGATCGTCATCGCCGCGCTCCTCGACCAGAACCTGCGCGCGGCAACCTTCTGGCGCATGGGTGTGCTGATCCCCTACGTGGTCGCGCCCGTCGCCGTCTCGCTGATCTTCGGCCGCCTGTTCGCCGACCAGTACGGCCTGATCAACGGCATGCTCAACGCGATCGGCCTGGACTCGATCGCCTGGCACGGCGACCGGATCGCCAGCCATGTCGCCATCGCCACGATGGTGAACTACCGCTGGCTGGGCTACAACGCGCTCATCTTCCTCGCCGCGATGCAGGCGGTGCCGCGCGACCTGTACGAGGCCGCCGTGATCGACGGCGCGGGCCGCGTGCGCCAGTTCTTCTCCATCACCGTGCCGCAGATCCGGGCCACCATCATCTTCGTCGTCATCACGTCGACCATCGGCGGCCTGCAGATCTTCGACGAGGTCCGCCTGTTCGACTCGATCGGCCTCGGTGGGCCGGACCAGAACTGGATGACCACCGTGGTGTTCCTCTACGACCTCGCGTGGGGCGACCAGCACAGCCTCGGGCGCGCCTCGGCCGTCGCCTGGCTCCTGTTCCTCCTCATCGTGCTGATCGGCCTCGTCAACTTCCTGGTCACCCGCCAGATCTCGACGTCGGGCACCGACAAGAAGCCCAAGCGCAAGCGCATCACCAGGGGGAACGCATGAGCTCCGTCGCCGTCACCGCCCAGACCGCGGGATCGGGAGCCGCCAAGGCGGCTGCCCGCCGCCGGGCCCGGAAGGCCGGCGCGGGCCCGAACCGCCGCGCCGGGTGGGTCGTCTACACCCTGCTGGGGATCGTGCTGCTCGTCTCGGCCTTCCCGCTGTACTTCACGCTGCTGCTGGGCTCGTCCGACCCGGTCGAGATCTCGCGCAGCGCGGTGCCGCAGTGGTTCCCCGACCTGTCGCTGTTCACGCAGTTCCGGACCGTCATCGAGTCGACCCAGATCAACTTCTGGAAGGCGCTGACCAACTCGGTGATCATCGCCGTCGTCGTCTCCGCAGCCGTCGTGCTGTTCTCGACGCTCGCCGGCTACTCGTTCGCGAAGCTGCGCTTCCGCGGCCGCGGGCCCCTGCTCGTGTTCGTCATCGCCACGATGGCGGTGCCGACCCAGCTCGGCGTGATCCCGCTGTACATCCTCATGTCCGACCTGCACTGGATCGGCAAGCTCCAGGCCGTCATCGTCCCGGTGCTGGTCAGCGCGTTCGGCGTCTTCTGGATGACGCAGTACCTGTCGGAGTCGCTGCCCTACGAGCTGATCGAGGCCGCCCGCGTGGACGGCGCCTCGATGATCCGCACGTTCTGGAGCATCGCGCTGCCCGCGGCGCGCCCGGCCGCGGCCATGCTCGGCCTGTTCACGTTCGTGCAGCAGTGGACCAACTACTTCTGGCCGTCGATCGTGCTCAGCTCGGACAACCCGACGCTGCCGCTCGTCGTAAAGTCGCTGCAGTCGAACTACTTCGTGGACTACTCGTTGGTCATGGGCGGTGTGTTCCTCGTGACGCTGCCGCTGCTGGTGATCTTCGCCTTCGTCGGCAAGCAGCTCGTCGCAGGAATCATGCAGGGAGCCGTGAAGGGATGACCCAGATGACCCGCGAGCTCACGCAGAGCTTCAAGACCGACCCGACGGCGCCGCGCGTGCCCGCCCCCGGGATCGCGCTGCCGTACACGCCGAGCGCGCCGCGCACCGCGCCGTCGTCGAACGCGACCGGGACCGTGCCCTTCCCGGACGGCTTCCTCTGGGGCGCGGCCACCGCCGCGTACCAGGTCGAGGGCGCCGCCCACGAGGACGGCCGCGAGGACTCCGTGTGGGACGTGTTCGCGCACGTCCCCGGCGCCGTCCTGAACCAGGAGGACGGCGAGGTCGCCTGCGACCAGTACCACCGCTACCCCGCCGACGTCGCGCTCATGAAGGACCTCGGCATCAAGGCGTACCGGTTCTCGACGTCGTGGTCCCGGGTCGTGCCCGGCGGGCGCGAGGTCAACCCGGCCGGCCTGGCCTACTACGACCGGCTCGTGGACGAGCTGCTGGGCGCGGGCATCCTGCCGTGGCTCACGCTCTACCACTGGGACCTGCCGCAGGCGATCGAGGCCGAGTCGAACGGCTGGGTCAACCGCGACACCGCCTACCGGTTCCGCGACTACGCCGTGACCATGCACGAGGCGATCGGCGACCGCGTCGACGTGTGGACCACGCTCAACGAGCCGTGGTGCGCCGCCTTCCTGGGCTACACGGGCGGCCAGCACGCGCCGGGCCGGCAGTCCCGCGAGGACGGCCTGGCCGCCGCGCACCACCTCATGCTGGGCCACGGCCTGGCCGTGCAGGCGCTGCGCGAGCGGGCGCCCGAGGCGAACCTCGGCATCACGCTCAACTTCGAGGTCGAGGACCCGCTGAACCCGGACGACCCCGCCGACGTCGACGCCGCGCGCCGGCTCGACGGCGGGTTCACCCGGATCTTCGCCGACCCGATCCTGCGGGGTGCGTACCCGCTGGACGTGCTGGAGGACGTGCGCGAGTACGGCCTGGAGCAGCACATCCAGGAGGGCGACCTCGAGATCATCTCGACGCCCATCGACTCGCTCGGCGTGAACTACTACCACGGCAACGCCGTGGCGGCGGTGCCGGCAGAGCACCCGCTGGACGGCGGCGCCCCGGTGACCCGGCCGTCGTCGTCCCCGTTCCCGGGCGGCGACGGCGCGTACACGCACCCGCGCGGGCTGCCCGTGACCACGCAGAACTGGGAGGTGCAGCCCGAGGGCCTCACCCGCCTCCTGCTGCGCCTGCAGCAGGACTACACGGGCCCGCGGGGCATCGCCCTGTACGTCACGGAGAACGGCAGCGCGTACGACGACGTCGTGGGCCCGGACGGGTTCGTGGACGACCAGGAGCGCCTCGGCTTCGTCGACGTGCACCTGCGCGCCGTCAAGGACGCGATCGACGAGGGCGCCGACGTGCGCGGCTACTTCGGCTGGTCGCTGCTCGACAACTACGAGTGGGCGTGGGGCTACGGAAAGCGCTTCGGCCTCGTGCGCGTGGACTTCGAGACGCAGGAGCGCACGGTCAAGGCGTCCGGCCGCTGGTACGGTCAGGTCGCGCGGGCCAATGCCGTTCCGGAGCGAAGTGCCGCACCCGTGCCGTACCCGACCGACGACGACGGCGGAGACAAGGCGGTTCCGACGGCGTGACGACCTCAGGCCCACCCACCCTCGATGACGTGGCCCAGGCGGCCGGGGTGTCCCGGTCGACCGCGTCGCGCGCCATCAACGGCGGCCTGCGAGTCTCCCCCGAGGCGCAGGCGGCGGTCGACGACGCCGTCGCCCGCCTCGGGTACGCACCGAACCGAGCCGCCCGGTCCCTCGTGACCCGGCGCACCGACTCGATCGCCCTCGTGGTGCCCGAGCCGGACCAGCGCATCCTCACCGACCCGTTCCTCTCCGGCACCCTCGCGGGTGTCAGCGAGGGGCTGGCCGGGACGGACCTCCAGCTCGTGCTGCTGCTCGCCCGCCCGGGCGAGCAGCGCGGGCGGGTGGGCCGCTACCTGCGCAGCGGCCACGTCGACGGCGTCATCGTGGCGTCGCACCACAAGGGCGACCAGCTCGAGACGGAGCTCGGGCCGGCGGCGCTGCCGGCCGTCTTCGTGGGGCGGCTGTTCGAGCCCGACCCGTTCTTCTCGCGCGGCCTGCGCTACGTCGACGTCGACAACGTCGCGGGCGGCCGCATCGCCACCCAGCGGATGATCGACCGGGGCCGCCGGCGCATCGGCACCATCACCGGACCGCTCGACATGCCCGCCGGCGTGGACCGGATGACCGGCTGGCGGGACGCCCTGCGCGACGCCGGCCTGCCCGACGACGCGCTGGTCGAGGGCGACTTCACCGTCGCGGGGGCGCTCGTCGCCGCCGCGCGGCTCCTGGACCGGCACCCCGACCTGGACGGCATCTTCGCGGCGTCGGACCTCATGGCGGAGGCCACGCTGCGGGTGCTCGCCGAGCGGGGCCGGTCCGTGCCGGGCGACGTCTCGGTGGTCGGGTTCGACGACCTCGGCATCGCCGAGACGACGTCGCCCCGGCTGACGACCGTGCACAACCCGGTGGTGCAGATGGTCGGCGCCGCCACGAGCATGCTCGTGGACCTGGTCGCGGGCCGCCCGGTCCGCGACGAACGCCGCGTCTTCGCCCCCCGCCTGGTCGAAGGCGACTCGGCCTAACCCGAACCCGCCCACCCACCCGTCTCGTTGAGTGCTGGCTATTTGTTGCTTTCCGGGGTTCCGGGCAACAAATAGCCAGCAC
>NZ_JBHWZO010000273.1:0-7924 GCF_042728455.1 Promicromonospora sp. NPDC060204 | reverse complement strand
GCCCGGCTCCGCCCGGGACGAACCCGTGCGGAGCAGGACAGGCGCTCTACCTGACGGTCAGAGGATCAGGTCAGCGGAAGTCGCCGAGGTCCAGGTCCTCCAGCGGGATCGCCTCGCCCGAGCCCATACCGAGGGTCGGGAAGTCGATCTCGTCGTAGCCGAAGCTCGGGTAGAGCTCGGCCTTGGCCTGCTCGGTGGGCTCGACCTCGACGTTGCGGTAACGGGGCAGACCCGTACCGGCCGGGATGAGCTTACCGATGATGACGTTCTCCTTGAGGCCCAGCAGCGGGTCACGGCGACCGCTCATCGACGCCTCGGTGAGCACCCGGGTGGTCTCCTGGAAGGAGGCCGCCGAGAGCCACGAGTCGGTGGCGAGCGAGGCCTTCGTGATACCCATCAGCTCCGGACGGCCGGCGGCCGGCTGGCCACCCTCCGACACGGCCTTGCGGTTCGCGTCCTCGAAGCGCATGCGCTCCGCGAGCTCACCCGGCAGCAGCTGCGAGTCACCCGAGTCGAGCACGGTCACGCGCCGCAGCATCTGCCGCACGATGACCTCGATGTGCTTGTCGTGGATGTCCACGCCCTGGCTGCGGTAGGTCTCCTGGACCTGGTCCACCAGGTGCGTCTGCGTGGCACGCGGGCCGAGGATGCGCAGCACCTTCTTCGGGTCGACGGCACCCTGCACGAGCTGGGTACCGACCGTCACGTGGTCGCCGTCCGCGATCTTCAGACGGGCACGCTTGGTGACCGGGTACTTGATCTCCTCGCCACCGTCGTCCGGCGTCAGCACGAGGTGACGCGTCCGCTCGGTGTCCTCGATCGTCACGCGACCCGTGTACTCCGCGATGGGCGCCTCACCCTTGGGGGTGCGGGCCTCGAAGAGCTCGGTGACACGCGGCAGACCCTGCGTGATGTCCTCGGCGGCAGCCACACCACCGGTGTGGAAGGTACGCATCGTCAGCTGCGTGCCCGGCTCACCGATCGACTGCGCCGCGATGATGCCGACGGCCTCGCCGATGTCCACGAGCAGACCCGTGGCCAGGGAGCGGCCGTAGCACTTGGCGCAGGTACCGACACGGGACTCGCACGTCAGGACCGAACGGACCTTGACGTTCTCGATGCCCGCGGCGATGACCTGGTCGATGATGACGTCGCCGGCGTCCGACCCGGCGGTCGCGATGACGTTGCCGTCGGCGTCCACCACGTCGGTCGCGAAGGTACGCGAGTAGATGCTGGTCTCGACGCGGTCGTCCGGGACGAGCGAGCCGTCCGCGAGCTTCTCCGCGACCGGCAGCGTGAGGCCACGCTCGGTACCGCAGTCCTCCTCGCGGATGATGACGTCCTGCGAGACGTCCACCAGACGACGGGTCAGGTAACCCGAGTCGGCCGTACGGAGGGCCGTGTCGGCCAGACCCTTACGGGCACCGTGCGTCGCGATGAAGTACTCGAGGACGGACAGGCCCTCACGGTAGTTGGACTTGATCGGACGAGGGATGATCTCGCCCTTCGGGTTCGCCACCAGACCGCGCATACCGGCGATCTGACGAACCTGCATCCAGTTACCACGAGCACCCGAGCCCACCATGCGCATCACGGTGTTCCGCGCGTTGCTCTCGAGGTTGACCCGCATGGCCGACGCGACCTTGTCGGTCGCCTGCGTCCAGATCTCGATGAGCTCCTGACGGCGCTCGTCGTCGGTGATCAGACCCTTGTCGAACTGCTGCTGGACCTTGAGGGCCCGAGCCTCGTGCTCGTCGAGGATCTCGCCCTTGACGGTCGGCGCGGCGACGTCCGAGATGGCGATCGTGACGCCCGAACGCGTGGCCCACCGGTAGCCGGCGTCCTTCAGCGCGTCCAGCGCCGCGGCCACCTCCACCTTCGGGTAGCGCTCGGCGAGGTCGTTGACGATCGTCGACAGACGCTTCTTGTCGGCGATCCCGTTCTCGTACGGGTAGTCGACGGGCAGCGTCTCGTTGAAGAGGTACCGGCCGAGGGTGGTGTCGAACAAGAGCTGCTGCCCCTGCTCCCAGCCCTCGGGAGCCTCGAAGTCCTTCAGCGGCGGCACCAGGTCGGACATCCGCAGCCGGATCTTGGCGTTGATGTCCAGCTCGCCCCGGTCGAAGGCCATGATGGCCTCGGCCACGGAGCCGAACGCACGCCCCTCGCCCACGGCGCCCGGACGGTCGCTCGTGAGGTGGTGCAGACCGATGATCATGTCCTGCGAGGGCATGGTCACCGGACGGCCGTCCGACGGCTTCAGGATGTTGTTGCTCGAGAGCATGAGGATGCGGGCCTCGGCCTGCGCCTCGGCGCTCAGGGGCAGGTGCACGGCCATCTGGTCACCGTCGAAGTCGGCGTTGAACGCGCCGCAGACGAGCGGGTGCAGGTGGATGGCCTTGCCCTCGACGAGCTGCGGCTCGAACGCCTGGATACCCAGACGGTGCAGCGTCGGCGCACGGTTCAGGAGCACCGGGTGCTCCGTGATGACCTCTTCGAGCACGTCCCAGACCACGGGACGCGTGCGCTCGACCATGCGCTTGGCGCTCTTGATGTTCTGCGCGTGGTTCAGCTCCACGAGCCGCTTCATGACGAACGGCTTGAACAGCTCGAGCGCCATCTGCTTGGGCAGACCGCACTGGTGCAGCTTGAGCTGCGGGCCGACCACGATGACCGAACGGCCCGAGTAGTCGACGCGCTTGCCGAGCAGGTTCTGGCGGAACCGGCCCTGCTTGCCCTTGAGCATGTCGGAGATCGACTTCAGCGGACGGTTGCCGGGGCCCGTCACCGGGCGACCACGACGGCCGTTGTCGAACAGCGAGTCGACGGCCTCCTGGAGCATCCGCTTCTCGTTGTTGACGATGATCTCCGGCGCGCCCAGGTCCAGGAGCCGCTTGAGGCGGTTGTTCCGGTTGATGACGCGGCGGTACAGGTCGTTCAGGTCCGACGTCGCGAACCGGCCACCGTCGAGCTGCACCATCGGGCGCAGGTCCGGCGGGATGACCGGGACGGCGTCGAGCACCATCGCCGTGGGCGAGTTGGTGGTCGTCAGGAACGCGTTCACGACCTTGAGGCGCTTCAGCGCACGGGTCTTGCGCTGGCCCTTGCCCGAGCGGATGGTCTCGCGCAGCGACTCGGCCTCGGCGTCCAGGTCGAAGTTCTGCAGGCGCTGCTGGATCGCGTTCGCGCCCATCGCACCCTCGAAGTAGGTGCCGTAGCGGTCCTGGAGCTGGCGGTACAGCATCTCGTCGCCCTCGAGGTCGGCGACCTTGAGGTTCTTGAACCGGTCCCAGACCTGCTCGAGGCGGTCCAGCTCCTGGTCCGCGCGCTTGCGCAGCTGAGCCATCTCGCGCTCGGCGGAGTCGCGCACCTTGCGGCGCGCGTCAGCCTTGGCACCCTCGGCCTCGAGCTCGGCCAGGTCGGCCTCGAGCTTCTGGGCGCGGGTGTTGATGTCGTTGTCCCGGCGGTCGGAGATCTCCTTCTTCTCGAGATCGATCTCGTTCTGCAGGTTGGGCAGGTCCTCCTGGCGGGCCTCGTCGTCGACCGACGTGATCATGTAGGCCGCGAAGTAGATGACCTTCTCCAGGTCCTTCGGTGCCAGGTCCAGCAGGTAGCCCAGGCGGGACGGCACACCCTTGAAGAACCAGATGTGCGTGACGGGGGCGGCGAGCTCGATGTGGCCCATGCGCTCACGGCGCACCTTGGAACGCGTGACCTCCACACCACAGCGCTCGCAGATGATGCCCTTGAAGCGCACGCGCTTGTACTTGCCGCAGTAGCACTCCCAGTCGCGGGTCGGACCGAAGATCTTCTCGCAGAAGAGCCCGTCCTTCTCCGGCTTGAGGGTGCGGTAGTTGATGGTCTCTGGCTTCTTGACCTCACCGTGCGACCAGGCACGGATGTCCTCGGCCGTGGCGAGGCCGATACGCAGCTCGTCGAAGACGTTGACGTCGAGCAAGGTGTCCTACTTCCTGAAGTTCTCGAAAATCCTCGGGTGTCCAGGCCCGCGCCCGCTCGCACGGGCGCGGCCTGGTATCAGATCTCGTCGACGCTGGAGGCGGCGTTCGGCCGCCGGGAGAGGTCGATGCCGAGCTCCTCAGCGGCGCGGTACACCTCGTCGTCGGACTCCTTCATCTCGATGGAGACACCGTCGCTCGAGAGCACCTCGACGTTCAGGCACAGCGACTGCATCTCCTTGAGAAGCACCTTGAAGGACTCCGGGATACCCGAGTCGGGGATGTTCTCGCCCTTGACGATCGCCTCGTAGACCTTGACACGGCCCGGGACGTCGTCGGACTTGATGGTGAGCAGCTCCTGGAGCGTGTACGCGGCGCCGTACGCCTCGAGAGCCCAGACCTCCATCTCACCGAAACGCTGACCACCGAACTGCGCCTTACCACCCAGCGGCTGCTGCGTGATCATCGAGTACGGACCGGTCGAGCGCGCGTGGATCTTGTCGTCGACCAGGTGGTGCAGCTTCAGGATGTACATGTAACCGGTGGAGACGGGCTCCGGGAACGGCTCGCCGGAGCGGCCGTCGAAGAGCTGCGCCTTGCCGTCCTGGTTGACCATGCGCTGACCGTCACGGTTCGGCAGGGTCGCACCGAAGAGACCGCGCAGGGCGACCTCCTCCAGGCCGTCGAACACCGGGGTGGCGACGGGGCGGCTCGGCTCGCTCTTGTGGGCGACCTCGGGAAGGCTCTCCAGCCACTCCCCGCCCTTGTCCTCCGCGAGGGAGACGTCCCAGCCCTGCTTGGCGATCCACCCGAGGTGGGTCTCCAGCACCTGGCCCACGTTCATGCGGCCCGGCACACCCAGCGGGTTCAGGATGACGTCGACCGGCGTGCCGTCCTCGAGGAACGGCATGTCCTCCTGCGGGAGGATCTTCGAGATGACGCCCTTGTTGCCGTGGCGGCCGGCCAGCTTGTCACCGACGGTGATCTTGCGGCGCTGCGCGATGTAGACGCGCACCAGCTGGTTCACGCCGGCGGGCAGCTCGTCGCCGTCCTCCCGGTTGAACTCGCGCACCGCGATGACCGTGCCCTGCTCGCCGTGGGGCACCTTGAGCGAGGTGTCGCGCACCTCGCGCGCCTTCTCGCCGAAGATCGCGCGGAGCAGGCGCTCCTCCGGGGTCAGCTCGGTCTCACCCTTGGGGGTGACCTTGCCGACCAGGATGTCGCCCGCGCCGACCTCGGCACCGATGCGGATCACGCCGCGCTCGTCGAGGTCCGCGAGGACCTCCTCGGAGACGTTCGGGATGTCCCGCGTGATCTCCTCCGGGCCGAGCTTGGTGTCGCGCGCGTCGACCTCGTGCTCCTCGATGTGGATCGAGGAGAGGACGTCGTCCTCCACGAGGCGCTGCGACAGGATGATCGCGTCCTCGTAGTTGTGACCCTCCCACGACATGAACGCGACCAGCAGGTTGCGGCCGAGCGCGAGCTCGCCCTCGTCCGTCGCCGGGCCGTCCGCGAGCACGGAGCCGACCTCGACCCGCGCACCCTCGTCGACCAGCACGCGCTGGTTGTAGCTCGTGCCCTGGTTGGAGCGCACGAACTTGTGCACGCGGTACGAGCCCGTCGTGCCGTCGTCGTTCGCCACGAGCACCAGGTCGGCCGAGACCTCGGTGACCACACCGGGCTTGGTCGCCACGATGACGTCGCCGGCGTCGACCGCCGCACGGCGCTCCATGCCGGTACCGACCACGGGGGCCTCGGACCGCACCAGCGGCACGGCCTGGCGCTGCATGTTGGCACCCATGAGGGCGCGGTTGGCGTCGTCGTGCTCGAGGAACGGGATCAGGGCCGTCGCGACCGACACCATCTGGCGCGGCGAGATGTCCATGTAGTCGACCTCGGCACCCGGGATGTCGTTGGTCTCGCCACCCTTCGTGCGGACCAGGACGCGGTCGAGGACGAACGTGCCGTCCTCGAGCAGCGGCGTGTTGGCCTGCGCGATGATGTAGCGGTCCTCGTCATCGGCCGTGAGGTAGTCGATGTTGTCGGTGACCTTGCCGTCCTCGACCCGGCGGTACGGCGTCTCGATGAAGCCGAACGGGTTGATGCGACCGAACGACGCGAGCGAACCGATCAGACCGATGTTCGGACCCTCAGGGGTCTCGATCGGGCACATGCGGCCGTAGTGCGACGGGTGGACGTCACGGACCTCCATGCCGGCGCGGTCGCGGGACAGACCACCCGGGCCGAGCGCGTTCAGACGCCGCTTGTGCGTCAGACCGGCCAGCGGGTTGTTCTGGTCCATGAACTGCGACAGCTGCGAGGTGCCGAAGAACTCACGGATCGACGCGACGACCGGACGGATGTTGATCAGCGTCTGCGGCGTGATGGCCTCGACGTCCTGCGTGGTCATGCGCTCGCGAACGACGCGCTCCATGCGGGACAGACCCGTGCGCACCTGGTTCTGGATGAGCTCACCCACGGCGCGGATGCGGCGGTTGCCGAAGTGGTCGATGTCGTCGACCTCGACGCGCACCTCGACGGGCTGGCCGTTGCGGACGCCGTCCATGGTGGTCTTGTCCGCGTGCAGCGACGCCAGGTACTTGATCGTGTGGACCACGTCGGTCAGCGACAGCGTGGACTCGGCCAGCTCCGCGTCGACACCGAGCTTCTTGTTCGCCTTGTAGCGGCCGACCTTCGCGAGGTCGTAGCGCTTCGGGTTGAAGTAGAAGTTCTCGAGCAGGGCACGACCGGCCTCGACCGTCGGCGGCTCACCCGGGCGGATCTTGCGGTACAGGTCGACCAGGGCCTCGTCCTCGGTGTGGACGTGGTCCTTCTCGAGCGTGTCGAGCACGGACGGGAAGTCGGCGAACTGCTCGCGGATCTCCGACTCGGTCATGCCGAGGGCCTTGAGCAGCACCGTGACGGACTGCTTGCGCTTGCGGTCGACGCGCACGCCGACGGCGTCGCGCTTGTCGATCTCGAACTCGAGCCACGCACCACGCGAGGGGATGATCTTCGCGGAGAAGACGTCCTTGTCGCTGGTCTTGTCCGGGGTGCGCTCGAAGTACACGCCCGGGGAACGCACCAGCTGCGAGACGACGACGCGCTCGGTGCCGTTGATGATGAAGGTGCCGCGCGCCGTCATGAGCGGGAAGTCGCCCATGAAGACCGTCTGGCTCTTGATCTCACCGGTGGTGTAGTTGACGAACTCCGCGGTGACGAACAGCGGGGCCGCGTAGGTGAAGTCCTTCTCCTTGCACTCGTCCGCCGTGTACTTCGGCGGCTCGAAGCGGTGGTTCGAGAAGGAGAGAGACATCGAGGAGCCGAAGTCCTCGATCGGGGAGATCTCCTCGAAGATCTCTTCCAGTCCGGAGGTTTCCGGGACATCATTACGACCAGCCGCCTTGGCAGTTTCTACCCTGCCCTGCCAGGCTGGGTTACCAAGAAGCCAGTCGAAGCTCTCGGTCTGCAGGCCAAGCAGGTCGGGGACCTCGAGTGGCTCATAGATCTTTGCGAAGGAAACGCGACGGGAAGCGGTACGGTTCGCAATGGCTTCGGCGGACGGAGCTGAAGGGGTGCGCGAGGCAGCCAAGAGGGGTCCTTCCCTGCAGTTCGGGTGAACGCTGTACGCTCTGCGGTGCTGCAGGATGCTCTGCCGGATTCACCGGTCACCGGTGGGCATCCCCTGAGCGGGGATGCGACCAGGACTTTCGGGAAGCAGGGGGAGGCGTCGAGGGCACACGCGGGCGCAAAGCGCTAGCATACCTATCTGGTTCTAGTATGTCCAGTCGCCCTACGTCCTGCACGTCGAGACTGTGGGAATCCTCGAATCGTTGCGTATCCGCACTGCCGCGGCGTGGCGGCTGGACGGGGCGGCGCAAGGCGGTTCAACGGGTGCGCCGCGGGTGATATTCCCGCACGACCTGGCCGGATGGTCTGCGCACGCGAGAGGCCCGCACCCCGAGGGGTGC
>NZ_JBHWZO010000272.1:0-7954 GCF_042728455.1 Promicromonospora sp. NPDC060204 | reverse complement strand
GGGTGGGGGCGGGCCCCCCCCGCCCGGGGCGGACCGGCCCGCGCCACCGACCGCACGGCAGTTACCCTGCATTCCGGACAAAACCCCTGAAAGGAGTCCGGATGTCGGTCGGTGGCGTGCCCGTACGCGAGCGCCTGCGCAGGCTGGTGGAGCACAAGTCGTTCCAGCGGGTGGTGCTCGGTGTGATCATCGCCAACGCGGTGGTCCTCGGGCTGGAGACCTCGATCGTCGACGGGCCCCTCGACCAGGTGCTGCAGGTCGTCGACGACGTGATGCTGTGGTTCTTCGTCGCCGAGATCTCCCTGCGCCTGGTCGCCCACGGCCCGCGCTTCTTCCGGGACCCGTGGAGCGTGTTCGACCTGCTGGTGGTGGGGATCGCCCTGATCCCGGCGACCGGCCCGCTGTCGCTGCTGCGCGCCCTGCGGATCCTGCGGGTGCTGCGCCTGGCCGACTCCGTGCCCTCGATGAAGCGCGTGGTGAACGGTCTGGTCGCGGCGGTGCCCGGGATGGGCTCGGTGGGCGCGCTCCTGGTGCTGGTCATGTACGTCTCCGTGGTGATCGCGACCAACCTGTACGGCGCGATCGCGCCGGAGCACTTCGGTGACCTGGGCACCACCGCGTTCACCCTGTTCCAGGTCATGACGGGCGAGGCGTGGCCGGACATCGCGCAGGACGTGATGGAGGACGAGCCGACGGCGTGGATCTTCTTCGTCGTCTTCATCCTCGTGGTCTCGTTCGCGGTGCTGAACCTGTTCATCGCGGTCGTCGTGAGCGGCATGGAGAGCATCGACGAGCTCGCCGAGCACGAGGAGCGGTCGGACGCGGAGGTCATGGACGAGCTGCGTGCGATCCGCGCGCAGCTCTCCGTGCTGCAGGCCGAGCTCGCGGCGGCCCGGCGCGACACGCCGTTGGACCACGCCACGCCCGGCACTTGATGCATCCTTGGGTTGCAGTTCCGGAAAAGCCATAGACGCTACCAAGTCCTCGTTGTACCTTTCTTCACACACGGACTGGTGCCGTGGCGGCAGGTTGTGTGTCTGTGACTCCCCGCCCCACGACATCAGCACGGCGAACAGCACACGAACGCAGCACCACGAACAGCAGCATCCATGACTACCGGAAGGGACAAGACACACGATGGTTCGCACCAGCATCGCTGACCAGGCCGCACGCCTGGCCAAGGCCAGTGCCGCCACCGAGTCGTCCTACCCGACCACCGCGCAGCACCTCTGGGACGGCCGCGAGGCCATCCGGGGCGCCATACGCTCCTGATCCGGCGATGGCCGGACCAGTGAACGTGAGCCGCCTCGGGACATCTTGTTCCCGGGCGGCTCTTGTAGTCCCGGGGCTGAACGGCAGCACGACCAGAACTACTCGAAAGCCAAGAACCGAGACGACAAGCTCACCGGAAGGAGCAGGCCCGTGGCCGACGTCCTAGTCCTCAATGCCGGCTACGAGCCGCTGCACCGGGTATCGGTCCGGCACGCCATCCACATGCTCGTGCGCGAGGTCGCGGTCGTGGAGGAGGCGGTCGACGGCCGCTCCTTCGGGCCGTTCCCCTTACCGCGCGTGCTGCGGCTGGTCCGGTACGTGACGATGCGGTGGCTCTACAAGTCGGGCGGGGCGCCCGCGTGCACCAAGCTCGGCGTCAAGCGGCGCGACGGCCTGTGCGCCTACTGCGGCGGCCCCGCCGAGACCGTGGACCACATCCTGCCGCGGTCCCGCGGCGGGCCCTCGACGTGGATGAACCTCGTGGCCGCCTGCTACGAGTGCAACTCGCACAAGGCGGACCGCACCCCGGCCGAGGCCGGCATGGTGCTCCACGTGACGCCGCACGTCCCACGCGCGGACTACGCCCGCGCCATCCGGCACAGAGCGGCCCGCGCGGCGTGAGCTGAGCCGAACGGGCGAGCGATCGGTAAAAGGTCAGGTGATCGGCAACTCGATCACCTGACCTTTTACCGTTCACCTGCCGGCGACCGCCCGGGGCCAGAGCCTGGGATCCGCGGTGAGGGTGGTCCCGGGCGCCGCGCTTTCCTGCCAGTTTCAACGTATAACGCAGTGGGGGGCTTGCGGCAAGGGGCCTGTGGGGGCGCAGAATCGTCGGCCGTCGCCGGTTTTTGGCGCCTGACGAAACGAGGTTCTGGTGACCGACGTGAACATGAGCGACACGTCCGACACGAGCGTGAACGACGTGCTCGTGGCCGGGGCCGGCCCCACCGGCGTGCTGCTGGCCTGCGAGCTGCGGCTGCGCGGCGTGCGAGTGCTCGTGCTGGAGAAGGACGACGAGCCGACCAAGGTGGTCCGCGGGCTCGGCCTGCACGCGCGCACCCTGGAGATCCTGGACCAGCGCGGCCTGCTGGACCGGTTCCTGCCGCTGGGCAAGCAGTACCCCGTCGGCGGCTTCGCGGGCATCCGCAAGCCGGCACCCGCCGGGCTGGACACCCCGTACCCGTTCGTCCTCGGCATCCCGCAGCCCGTCACCGAGGGCCTGCTGCGCGAGCGCGCCGCCGAGCTCGGCGTCGAGGTCCGGTACGGCCACGAGGTCACCGGGCTGAGCCAGGACGACGACGGCGTGACCGCCGAGCTGGCCGACGGCACCCGGCTGCGCTCGCGCTACCTCGTGGGGTGCGACGGCGGCCGCAGCACCGTGCGCAAGCTGCTCGGCATCGGCTTTCCCGGCGAGCCCAGCACCCACGAGACCCTGCTGGGCGAGGTGGAGCTCACCGCGCCGGCCGAGACGATCGACGCGGTCGTCGCGGAGGTGCGCAAGACCTACAACGACTTCGGCGCCATGCCGCTCGGCGACGGCCTGTACCGGCTCGGCGCGCCCGCCGACGGCGTGGCCGAGGACCGCGCCGTCCCGCCCACCCTGGACGAGCTGCGCCGACAGGTGCGCAAGCTCGCCGGCACCGACCTCGGCGCGCACTCGCCGCGGTGGCTCTCCCGCTTCGGTGACGCCACCCGGCTGGCCGACCGCTACCGCGCCGGCCGCGTGCTGCTCGCCGGGGACGCCGCGCACGTCCACCCGCCGTACGGCGGTCAGGGCCTCAACCTCGGCGTCCAGGACGCGTTCAACCTGGGCTGGAAGCTGGCCGCCGAGGTCGCCGGACAGGCCCCGGACGGGCTGCTGGACACTTACGCGGCCGAGCGCCGCCCGGTGGCCGCCGACGTGCTGGACAACACGCGCGCCCAGCACGTGCTGCTCTCCCCCGAGCCGGGCCCGCAGGCGGTGCGCCGCCTGCTGACCGAGCTGATGGACCTCGAGGACGTGCGCCGGCTCCTGGTGGAGAAGGTCACCGCCACCGGCATCCGCTACGACCTCGGCGGGGAGCACGACCTGGTCGGACGGCGGCTGCCCGACGTCGCCCTGCGGCAGGGCCGGCTCTACGAGCTCCTGCGCACCGGCCGCGGCCTGGTGCTGGACCGCACCGGCCGGCTCACGGTGGACGGCTGGACCGACCGGGTCGACCACGTGGTCGACGCCGACGCCGCGCTGGACGTGCCCGCCGTCCTGCTGCGGCCGGACGGCCACGTGGCCTGGGCGGGCGCGGACCACCAGGACCTGCTCGACCACGTGCGCCGGTGGTTCGGCGCCGAAACATGACGGGTGAAAGCCACCGGTACTCTGTGCGCGTTCATGAACCTCGCCACGACGAAGTCCGGCGACCGGAGAAGGGGAGCACCCGAGTGAGCGTCGAAACCGCGGGTTGGCCGCGCGCCGATGTGATCGTGCGTGACGACGGCTCAGGGCAGGTGACGATCAACGGCCAGACGGTACCCGTCTACCGGAACAGCCTCGTCGAGGCCCGCAGCGAGGTCATGCGCCTCGTCATGGAGTTCTCGGCGAGCACCGGAATGGCCGTCGAGGTCCAGGCCCTGGGCCCCGAAGGGCCCACCGGCCTGACCGTCCACCCCGACGGCAGGGTGGTGCAGGACGGCGGCGCGGGGGCCGCGCAGGCGGCCCAGGCCGTGCTGCCCCAGAGCCTCGCCCAGCCCGCCGCCCCCGCCCCGGCGGCGCACGCGGGCCCCGTGCACGCCGGACCCGCGCACGCCGGCCCACCGGCGGCCGGTCCGGGCACCGGTCCCGCCGTGCCGCAGCGGACGAGCGTCATGGGCCATACCGACCAGCCGGGCGCCGGCCAGCACGCCGCCGCGCACAACGGCGTCGGACAGCACGGCGTCGGGCAGCACGGCTTCCCGCCGGAGGCTCCCCCGCAGGATCCGCGCGGCCCGCAGGGCCCCGCGCCGCAGGGCATGCCGCAGCACGGCCTGCCGCAGCAGGATCCCGCGCCCCGAGGCCCGCAGAGCGCGGCCGGCTCGTTCGGCCCCTCGGCCCCCGAGTCCGACCAGCCCTTCGGCCCGGGCCCCGGGCACGACGGCGGACGCCGCGACAGCCGCCGGTCGTCCTTCCTCGTGCAGGACCGCCTCGACGAGCCGGCCACCCAGGGTGTGCGCGGCGTGCTGGCGCGGGTCGGGCTCCGGGTGCGCCCGAGCGAGGCCGAACGGGCCGAGCGCGCCGACGAGCAGGTGGTGAGCCAGCACTGGCCCGGCCCCCGCACCATCTCGATCGTGAACGGCAAGGGCGGCGCCGGCAAGACGCCGGCCACGGTGCTCCTGTCCGCCGTCTTCTCCTCGCACGGCGGCTCCGGCGTCGTCGCGTGGGACAACAACCAGACGCGCGGCACGCTGGGCTGGCGCACCGAGCAGGGCCCGCACGAGGCGACCCTGCTCGACCTGATCCCGCAGACCGAGCACTTCCTGGGCCCGACGGCGCAGCTCGCCGACCTCGCCTGGTTCGTGCACCACCAGTCGCGCGACCGGTTCGACGTGCTGCGGTCC
Source organism: Promicromonospora sp. NPDC060204 (assembly GCF_042728455.1). Lineage (NCBI taxonomy): Bacteria > Bacillati > Actinomycetota > Actinomycetes > Micrococcales > Promicromonosporaceae > Promicromonospora > Promicromonospora sp. NPDC060204. The sequence continues at coordinate 3,112 of NZ_JBHWZO010000272.1, read as the reverse complement.
AAGCCGATGGCGCTCGCGCACGAGCAGCGCATCTCGTCCGAGGACGTGGACGCGATCCACGCGGTGCTCGCCAAGTACTACCGGATGATCTTCATCGACTCCGGCAACGACGAGTCCGACCCGATGTGGCTCCGCATGATCGACCACACCGACCAGCTCGTGGTCGCCACCAGCACCCGCGACGACCACGCCGAGGCGGGCGCGCTGCTGCTGGAGGCGCTGGCGAACCGCGGGGAGCACATGGCGGACCTGGCCCGCAAGGCCGTCGTGGTGGTGAGCCAGTCGGACCCCAAGGCGACGCCCGCCGACCTGCGCCGCGTCGCCCAGGGGTACCGCTCGCTGGCGCGCGAGGTGGTCACCGTCCCGTTCGACCCGGCCATGGTCGACGGCCAGCTCGTCTACCGCGCCCTGCGCCCGCAGACGCGCCGGGCCTGGCTCGCGGCGGGCGCGGCGCTCGCCCGAGGCTTCTGACGCCGGCGCCGTCCCCGGGAAGAGCGGGAGGTCACGCGGAGGCGGCCGGGGCGACGATCCGGGTGACGGCGCGGCGGACGTCGGCGCGCACGTCGTCCGCCGCCTCCGTGCCCTCAGGGACGGCGAGGATCCCGCCCACGGTGAGCACCGAGCCGTGCACCGTGGCGAGGACCTGGCCGAGCAGTCGTTCGGCCGGCACCGTGGCGTCGATCCGCTCCGGGTGCCGCGCCTGGACCTCGCGCAGCGCCTCGACCTTGGCCGCGCTCGACGTCGCCGACCGCTCCAGGGCGCCGAGCACGCCCGGCCGCTCCAGCGTGTGCCAGAGCAGGAGCCGCACCAGCTCGGGGTGACCCACCGTGAAGTCGAACAGGCGCACGGCGTAACCGGGCAGGTCGTCGGCGGTGAAGGGCACGGCGTCCAGCAGGTCGAGGATCCGCGCGCTCACCACCTGGTCGAACAGCGCCTCCTTGCCGCCGAAGTACGCGTAGATGCGCTGCTTGTTGGCCGCCGCCCCCTCCGCGATCCGGTCCACGCGCGCACCGGCGAGCCCGTACCGCGCGAACTCCTCGGCGGCGGCCTCCAGGATGCGCGTCGGGGTCGCGGCGCGTCCGACGTCGGCACGGGGGGTGGGCATGTCGCTCAGCCTAGCTCCGGGCCGCCGGCAGGGCCGTGGACGTGACCTCCTGCGCGACGGCCCACAGCCGGGCCGCCGTCGCCTCGTCGCACATGCGCCGGTTGAGCAGGGCGCGCCGCGGCGGGCCGGCCAGGCCGTACCGCGGCCCGTAGTAGGCACCCTGCTCGACGTCGTGCCTGGTGGCCGCCACCAGCAGCGAGCCGACGCCGCCCTCCGGGGCCGCCATCGGCAGCAGCCCGCTCCCCCAGCGCACCTGCCGGTTGCGCCCCATGCTCGGGCCGGTGACCTGGAGGTTGGTGCGGGTCAGGCCGGGGTGGGCGGCCGTGCTGACCAGCGGCCAGCCGCGCCGTCCGGCCTCCCGGGCGAGGTGCCGCGCGAGGTGCAGGTCGGCCAGCTTGGACTGCGCGTAGGCGGGCAGCGCCCGGTAGGGGCGGCGCTCCCAGTCGAGGTCGTCGAAGTCGATCCGGCCCTGGTTCGCGGCGTACGAGCACATCGTGGCGACGCGCGGCGCCGGCGCCGCCAGGAGCAGCGGCAGCAGCAGGTTGGTCAGCGCGAACGGGCCCAGGAAGTTGGTGCCCCACTGCAGCTCGTGGCCGTCGGCCGTCGCGTACCGCTCCGGCGGGATCGAGATGCCCGCGTTGTTGACGAGCGTGTCGAGGTGGCCGACGTCGCGCGCGAGCCCGTCCGCGAAGGCCCGGACCGACGCGAGATCCGCGAGGTCGAGCACCCGCACCTCCGCCCACGCGTCCGGCGTTGCCGCGCGGATCTCCGCCAGCGCGTCGGCCCCCTTCGCCGGGTTGCGCACCGCCAGGACGACGCGGGCGCCGGCGGCCGTGAACCGCCGCGCGGCCTCCCGGCCCGTGCCGCTGTTGGCACCCGTGACGACGACGGTGCGCCCGGTCTGGTCCGGGACGGGCACCCGCCTGCCCCCGGGCACGACGCCGGTCACCGGGCCGGGACCGCGGTCGATGTGATCTCCTCGGCGGCGGACCAGAGGCGCCCCGCCGTCGCGTCGTCCCGCATGCGCCGGTTGAGCCGCGCCGGGCGGGGTTCGCCGACGAGGCCGAACCGCGGACCGTAGTAGGCACCGGACGGGGCGCCCGGGTCGGCGGCGGCCAGCAGGATCGAGCCGGCCCCCTCCGGGGCGTCCATCGACGGCAGGAGCGAGCCCGGCGACCAGCGCACCTGACGTTCCTTGCCCATGCTCGGCCCCGTGACCTGGAGGTTGGTCCGGGTGAAGCCGGGGTGCGCCGCGGTGCTCACCAGCGCCCAGCCGCGGCCCGCGGCCAGGTGCGCGAGGTGCCGGGCCAGGTGCAGGTCCGCGAGCTTGGACTGCCCGTACGCGGCCCAGGCCCGGTAGGGGCGGCGCTCCCAGTCGAGGTCGTCGAAGTCGATGCTCCCCCGGTTGGCCACGCCGGAGGTCATGGTGGCGACGCGCGGCGCGGGCGCTGCCAGGAGCAGCGGCAGCAGCAGGTTGGTCAGCGCGAACGGGCCCAGGAAGTTGGTGCCCCACTGCAGCTCGTGGCCGTCGGCCGTCGCGTACCGCTGCGGCGGGACCATCACGCCCGCGTTGTTCACGAGGGTGTCGAGGTGGTCGAGGTCGCCCGTGAGCCCGTCGGCGAAGGCTCGGACCGACGCCAGGTCGGCGAGGTCCAGCAGCCGCACCTCCGCCTGCGCGTCGGTCCGGGTGGCGAGGACCTCGGCGAGGGCGTCGGCGCCCTTGTCCGGGTTGCGGACGGCGAGGATCACGTGGGCGCCGGCAGCCGCCAGGCGCTTGGCGGCCTCGCGGCCGGTGCCGCTGTTGGCACCGGTAACGACAACGGTGTGGCCGGTCTGGTCGGGCACGGTGTACATGGGGCTCCTCGGGTGGCGATAGCGGCGCCGGTGTCGGCACGGAGGCCAACCAACCAGTTGGTTGACCATCCCCACTATGCACCCGCTCCCCCGCCGGGACAACCCCTGGACACGAGAAGGGGGGGCGGATCCACGGATGCGGCACCCCCGGCC
>NZ_JBHWZO010000271.1:0-7963 GCF_042728455.1 Promicromonospora sp. NPDC060204 | reverse complement strand
GAGCATGCTCAAAGCGAAGAAACCCGGGCCTCAAAGGTGATGGGCGACGACGGTGCGCCCAGGGCGCGTCCCGGTCAGCGCTCCTGGAGGGCGTCCAGGCCGATCGCCATCGCGGTCACGAGCCGGCGGTCGAGCCGCGGGTCCTGGATGTTCACGACGTACCGGTCGCGCAGGCCCCACTTCTTCTCCACGGTGAACGCGGGCCGCCCCTCGATCGTGAAGTCGAAGTGGTACGGCAGCCAGGCGATCTCGGCGAGCCGCCGGATGATGGCGACGCCGAGGCTCCGCTCGGTCCCCGTGACCACACCGAGGCCGGGCTGCTCGACGTGCCAGGTGCTGCGCAGCAGCGACTTGGCGAAGTCCTTGCGGAACGTGCCGATCGGGGTGTCGCCCGCGTCGACGACGTCGTAGGTGGCGCCGAGGTCGACCACCTGGCGGGCCTTGAAGCCGAGCACCGACTCCTGCTTGGTGTCGTCGGTGTAGAGCGTGACCTGCTCACGGAAGGCCATGCGCTTCTGCTGGGCGAACGCGTAGAGGTCACCCTCGGAGCCGTCCGGCAGGGCGCCGCGTACCTCGTACTGGTTGACCAGCATGCGGATCCGCTGTCGAACGATGAGCTGCGTCTGATCCTGGAGCGTATTCACCCGCGGAGTGTTCCACACATGCAGAGTCCTCCCAGGTGGATGCTGGAGAATGCTCGGGTGAACTCCTCCCGACGCCCGCTCGGACGAACGATCGTGCGCACTCTTCTGGCCGTCGCGCTCGGCGTCGTGATGGGCGCTCTCGGGACGGTGGTGCACCGGTACGGGGCCGATTCCCTGTACCTCGGGCTGATCCTCGCGTTCGGTCTGACGGCAGCAGCCGGCGTGCTCGCGCGCGCCTGGGCCGGTTACGGCACGCTGCTCGGGTTCGGCGTGGGCTGGGTCGGCATCGTGCAGGCCCTGTCGCTGCCGGGCTCCGGGGGCGACGTCGTGGTGCCGGCCGGCGTGCTCGGCATGGTCTGGTCGTACGCGGGGGTGGCGATCCTCGCCGTCGTCGCCTTCCTGCCGTCCTCGTGGTTCGCCGAGGTTCCGGCCCGCCGGGATCGGTCCGCTGCCTGACCTCTGCGGTTCTTCGCAGGGTGCTTCAGGATGGTGGGCAGGATTGATACGAAACCTCCACCTCGGGGCGTCCAGTACGCGGCCTTGGGCAGGATTCTCGCTGGATAGGATGCCCGGCAGGGCGACTCCGTCCAGCGGATTCGCCGCGGGTAAGGTGCGCCCTGGGGGACGCGGAGAGCCCGCGTCTCGGGTAGTTGCACGGAGCGTGCCGATGGGTCAGCCGACCGAGCGTGACGAACCGCTCGAGCCGACATCAGACGAGAACGCCGGGGCTCAACCTGCCCCGGCCGTACCGCCTCGCTTGTACCAGAAACGCCCTGGCAGCGTGCCGCGACCTACGTCGCAACCCCCGGCACGTCCGTCGGCCGCCCAGGCCGCGCAGCCCGCAGTACCGGCCGGTCGACCGACCGTTCAGCCGGTTCCCCGATCCGCAGACAAGGTCGAACCTGTGACCGCTCCGGAACAGTCCGAGCCCACCAAGGCCCCGTCCGTCCCTGCCGCACCGCCGGCGGGGGTCCCCTCCGCGCCCGGCGACGCCGTGCCCGACACCACTCCGAGCGACGCCTCGGACGTCGAGGCGCCCGCCGTCGGCGCTGCCGAGCCCGCCGGAACGCCGGCTGCGCAGGCTGAGCCCGCGCCGGCTCAGCCTGCCCCGGCCGCGCCTGCTTCGGCCGCGCCTGCCTCGGCGAACGCGTCCGGCTCCGCGAACGCGCAGAACCCGGCGAGCCCTGAGCCGTCGTCGGCTGGTCGCACGGGAGGCGCTGCGGGTGAGCCCGTGTCCCCGGCGGCCGCCCCGGTCGCGCCCGACGTCGAGAAGCCGGCCGCGGTCCCGCCCGTCGTGCCGCCCGCGACTCCGTCCGGTGGCGCTCCTGCCGGCGCAGTGCCGCCCGCCGCCGTCCCGCCGGGCGAGCCGGTCCCGTCCGCGGGCGCGAGCACGCCCGTGTCCGACGCCGCGAACCGGCCTGCCGCCTCGGCAGCCCCGGTCCCGAGCGCGTCCGCCGCGCGTACGCCCGAAGGCCCCGCGTCCGACGGCGCGGCCCCCGCACCTGTCGGCACGCCGGAGGCAGGGCGCGTGCCCGAGGCCTCGTCCGCCGCCGCGGGAAGCCAGCCTGCCGCGCGCCAGTCCGCCGCCGAGGACAAGCCCGTCACCTCGCGCGCCTCGGACGCCGCGACCACGTCCGCCGCTCAGACGGGCTCCGCTGCTCAGACGGGATCCGCTGCGGCGGACCGGTCCCCCGCTCCGGCGCAGCCGCCTGTTCCGGCACGGCCGGCTGCTCCCGCGCAGCCTGCTGCTCCGGCCCAGCCCGTCGCTCAGCCTCAGCCTGCTGCTCAGGGCGCGTCGGACGCTTCAGCCAAGCCCGCGACGCCGGCCACGTCCGGCGCCGCGGCCGGGCCCGCCGGTCAGAACGCGGCGGATGCCGCGGCCAGGCCCGCAGTTCCGAGCAACCCCGCCGCTGCCGCCGGTGCCGCCGCGGCCGGTGCCGCCGCGACCAGCGCCAACGCTTCCACGAAGCCCTCTGCCACGAACCCCCCTGCCACGAACCCCGTGGCCACGAAGCCCGACGCCGCACCGGCCGACACCGCCAAGCCGGGCGCCCCGAAGGCCGACACCGCGAAGCCTGCCGGCGCGACCAAGCCCGACGCGCAGGCCGAGCCCGCCGCGGCGGACGCCGACGGGACCGACCAGGTCGCCGTGCTGCAGACCGTCGTCGCGGAGCTCGCGACGCCGCCGACCAAGGCCGCCAAGCCGCGCAGCGGGTACACCCCGCGCGTCTTCGCGTTCGACCGCCCGCCCAAGACCGGCGCCGCTGCTGCGGCTGCCGCGGCGGCAGGAACAGCAGCAGCGGGCACGCCGGCCGCCGCACCCGACGCAAGGACGGACGCCACGACCAGCACCGAGTCGGGCACCACGTCGGCCTCCGCGCCGCCGTCGGTCCCGCCGTTCGCCCCGCGCCCCGGCGCGGCGCCGTCGGACCCGGGCGCCGTGCCCACGGCCGAATCCAGCCAGATCCCGTTCCTCAAGCCGCTGACCGGCGCGATCCAGCGCGTCGCGCGCCCGTGGGCGCCGGTGCGCCCCGAGGCGACGCCGCTCGCGGCGTCCGCCCCCCAGGGTCCTGGCGGCCCGGGCGCGCCCGGCGGTCCCAACGGCCCCGCGGGTCCGAACGGCCCGGGCGCAGCGGGTCAGGACGGCTTCTTCGGTCTCGCCGGCGACGGCGCGCCGAGCCGCGGCCCCAAGATCGCCCTGCTCTCGGTGCTCGGCGCGGTCGTGCTGTTCGCGATCTACGCCTTCGCGGCGTGGGGCGTGAGCGACACGGTGCCCAAGGAGACCACCGTGGCCGGCGTGAACGTCGGCGGCATGACGCAGGCGGAGGCGGCGTCCGCGCTGACGGAGCAGCTCGGCCCGCGGCTCAAGGAGCCGATCGACCTCACGGCGGGCGAGGGCAAGGCCCAGCTCTCCCCGGAGCCCAGCGGCCTGGCGATCGACGCCGAGGCGACGACGGCGGGGCTCACGGGCTTCTCGCTGAGCCCGGCGCGCATGTGGGCGCACGCGTTCGGCGGTGACGAGCAGGAGCTGGTCCTGGCCATCGACTCGGAGAAGTTCGACGCCGCGGTCGCGGGCCTGGAGGAGTCGCTCGCGGTGGAGCCCGTGGACGGCACCGTCGCGTTCGTCGACGGGCAGGCCGTCAAGACGGACGCGAAGAACGGCTCGCGCATCGTCGCGAGCGAGACCGCGCGGATCATCAAGGCGCGCTGGCTGCACCAGGACGGGCCGTTCGACCTGCCGGTCGAGCCGGTCGACCCGGTGATCACCCAGGCGCAGACCGACAAGCAGTTCGCGGTCGCACAGAAGATCGTCTCGGCGCCGGTCACGGTCTCGGTGGGCGGCCAGCAGCCGCAGCTCTCGCCGCAGGTGCTCTCCGGGCTGATCCGGTTCGAGCAGAAGGACGACCAGCTGGTCACCATCGTGGACCGGGAGGCGACCGTCGCGGCGATCGTCGACGCCACGACGAACCTGCTCGAGGTCCCGTCCGACGCCCACTTCGAGTTCGCGGGCGGCAAGCCGACCGTGGTCGCGGGCAAGACCGGCACCACGCTCGACCCCGCAGAGGCGGGCAAGGCGGTGCGGATCGCCGCGACGGGTGACGACCGCGAGACGTCGGTCGAGCTCGTCGAGCAGGACCCCAAGGACACCGTCGAGTCGCTGGAGGCCCTGGGCGTCAAGGAGGTCGTCTCCGAGTTCAGCACGCCGCTGACGAACGAGCAGGTGCGCACCCAGAACCTGGTGCGCGGCGCGCAGATGGTCACGGGCAACCTCATCAAGCCGGGCGAGACCTTCTCGCTGCTGGAGGCGCTCGCCCCGATCACGCTGGAGAACGGGTACTTCGACGCGGGCGTCGTCGAGAACGGCGAGCACGTCGAGGCGGTGGGCGGCGGTCTGTCGCAGATGGCCACGACGTCGTTCAACGCGGGCTTCTTCGCCGGGTACGAGGACGTCGAGCACCACGCGCACTCCTACTGGTTCCCGCGCTACCCCGCGGGCCGCGAGGCCACGATCTACGTGGGCGCCAAGGACATGAAGTTCACGAACGACACCCCGTACGGCGCGGTCATGCAGGCCTACGTGTCGGGCAACCAGCTCACGGTCCGGATCTGGAGCACCAAGTACTACACGGTGCAGGAGAACACGAGCGCGAAGCGGAACATCGTCCCCAAGACGACGATCCACGACTCGTCGGCCGACTGCCAGGCCTACCCGGGCGGCGAGGACGGCTTCTCCGTGACCATCTCGCGCAAGGTGCTCCACGACGGCAAGGTCGTCAAGGAGAACTCGTTCAACCACTCCTACAACCCCGACAACCCCGTCGTGTGCGACTGACGGTGCGGCTCTGAGGCCTCCGCGGCGGTAGGTTCGGCACATGCTTGGACGTAGCGAGCGGGAGTCTCCCGCGCACGCGGTGCTGGCCGCGCGGATGGCGGGATGGAACGACCCGGTCGAGCTGCTCGACCTCGGGACCACGGCGGACACCCTCGCCACGGTCGCGAGCATCGAGGCCCTGGCGGCCGTGGTGCACCTGGGACACCCGGAGCACCCGGCGCCGGGCCTCGAGCGCGCCCTCCTGGAGGGCGCGCCGTCGCTCATCGTGACGTCGGCGGTGGCCGTGCCCGGCCAGTGGGTCTGGGTCGGGGCGAACGCCACGGTGGGTCAGGTCGTGATCGACGAGGCGGGCATGCGGGACTGCGCGGGCGTGCTGCGCGGCCTCGGGGTGAGCCCGCGCCTGGTGCCGACCCGCACCAGCGTCGAGGAGCGCGTCGCGCTCGCCGGCGAGGGCGGGTCCCTGGTGATCGAGCGCTCCCGGGTGCCCGCGGGCTTCGCGGAGCTCCCGGACAGCGCGGCCCTCGCCGAGGGCGGCCCAGTCTGGTACGGCCTGCTGGAGTCCCGCGACGACTGGCCCCCGTTCACCGAACCGGCCCAGGTGTGGCTCGCGTTCGGCCCGGCCGACGACCACCTCGGCTCGCTGCAGCCGACCCTCGCGGTCATCGCGGACGCCGGCCTCGACCTCGACCACCTGCGCAGCCAGCCGTCGTCGGGCGGGCCGCACGTGTTCTTCGCGTCGTTCTCCTGCCCCACGTCGCAGACGCTGAGCGTGCTGGTCGAGTCGCTGACCGAGCGCGGCGTCGCGCACCGCACGCTGGCCGTGCTGCCGGGCGAGACGTTCGTGCCCGGGCCGGACGCGCTGACCCCCCGATGGGCATGACGGCGCCGGGCGGCCGCCCGGCGGGCGGCACCCGGGTGGCCTACCTGGGCCCGGAGGGCACCTTCACGCACCAGGCGGCCCTGGAGTGGGCGCGGCGGCCCGCGCCCTCGGGCGCCTCGGCGGGGAGTCCCGGCGACGACGTGGCCGCCGAGCCGCTGGACACCGTCAAGGACGTGCACGACGTCGTGGCTGCCGGCGGTGCCGACGTCGGCGTGGTCGCGATCGAGTCCTCCGTGGAGGGCTACGTGGTGCCGTCGCTGGACGCGCTGCTGTCCAGCGCGGACGTCGTGGCCGTCGACGAGGTGGCGATCGACGTGTCGTTCGACGCGTTCGTGCGGCCGGACCACGGCGACCTGACGGAGGTGTCCGCGCACCCGCACGGGCTGGCGCAGTGCTCCGGCTTCGTTACCGGCACGGGGCTGGCGACCGCTCCGGCGTCGTCCAACGCGGCGGCCTGCCGCGACGCCGGACCGGGGACGATCGCCCTGGGGCCCACGATCTGCGGCGAGCTGTACGGGCTGCAGACGTACGCGAAGGCGGTGGAGGACTTCCGGGGCGGACGCACCCGGTTCCTCGTGCTGACCCGGCGCAGCGCGGCCGCCGCGCACCTCGCGCGGTCGCGGGACGCGGGCGCCACGGAGTGGAAGACGATGCTGGCGATCACCCCGTCGGTGACCGGTCCGGGCGTGCTGGCGCGGATCACCGCGGCGTTCGGCGACCGGGGCGTGAACATGTCGAGCCTGATCACCCGGCCGGTTAAGGCCCAGGAGAGCAAGTACGCGTTCGTGGTGACCTTCGACGAGGCGCCGTGGGACCGGGGCGCGCGGGAGATGCTGAGCGACCTGCTGGCGGCCGGCGACTCCCTCAAGACGCTCGGCCTGTTCCCGGCGGGCGCGGGCTTCCGGGCGCTCGACGGTGTGCTCGACCCGGACCACGCGCCGGTCGGCTCCGTGTCGGCGAACGACTCCGCCGAGGACCGCGAGCGGGGCCTGCTGTGGTGAGCGTCGGCGTCGTCGGGCTGGGGCTGGTCGGGGGCTCGCTCGCCCGCGCCCTGCAGGCGGCGGGCGTGCCCGTGGTCGCGACGGACCCCGCCTCGGGCGGCGAGGCGCGCGCGGCGGGCCTTACGATCGCCGACGACGTCGCGCACCTGGCCGCGAACCGGCCCGACGTCGTGGTGCTCGCCGCGCCGCTGCGCGCCATGCGGTCGGTGGCGGCGGAGCTCGCCGAGGCGCTGTCGGACGAGCCGGGCTGGGACCCGACGGTGACCGACGTCGGATCCGTGAAGGGGCCCGTGCGGGACGCGGTGACCGAGGCCGGGCTGGGGGAGCGGTACGTCGGCGCGCACCCGATGTCGGGGACGGAGCAGAGCGGCTTCGCGGCGTCGTCGGCGGAGCTGATGCAAGGTGTCCCGTGGGCGGTGACCGTGACCCCGGCGACCGACCCGGACCGGCTGCTGCAGGTGCTGCGGCTGGTCACGGGCCCCCTGGGCGGGACCGCCGCGGTGCTGACCGACGACCTGCACGACGAGGCCGTCGCGCTCGTGTCCCACGTGCCGCACGTGCTGGCCAACCAGCTCCTCGGCGCCGTCGCGGGCGCGCCCGTCCGGGACGTCGCGCTGCGGCTGGCCGCGGGCTCGTTCCGCGACGGGACCCGGGTGGGGTTCACCGATCCGCGGCGCACCGAGGCGATGGTGACCGAGAACGCCGCCTGGGTGGCCCCCGCGCTGCGGCTGGCGGCCCGCGACCTGGAACGGCTCGCGGACGCGCTGGACTCCAACGCGCCGACGCACGCGTTCTTCGACCGCCCCGAGCCGCTCCGGGATCGGCTGGGCCGCGGCGGGACGGCGCGCGTGACGGGCCTGCGCCCGGGCGACGGCGCGGACGGGGGCGGCCGGACGGACACCGGGGCCGGCGGAGACGTCGAGACGGTGCCGCTCACGGACGGCTGGCCCGCGGACCTGCTCGCGCGCTGCGCGCAGGGCGCGGTGGTCATCGCCGTCACCCCGGAGTCGGCCCTGCTCCGCTAGCTGTACCTCCCGGAAGGTATGTCACCACCCCACTGACCCGGCCGGTTGAATCCGCCGAGTCAGCCGGGTGGTCGGACTAG
>NZ_JBHWZO010000270.1:0-7995 GCF_042728455.1 Promicromonospora sp. NPDC060204 | reverse complement strand
CCTTGATTTTTTATCTCCTGCGTAGTGATGTCAACAGATGGTCAAGCGTTCTGAGATGTGGTGTTAGCGAAAGTGCCAGAAATAGCAGGAGTCATAACCGTTCGACCAGCCGTAGAATCCGATATCGGTGATGTTGGCAATCTCGAAGCGGCCGTGTTCGGTGACGACCGATGGTCGCTCGAAATGGTGAAAGCGACGATCGCACACCCGGACACCCGCGTGTTTGTGGCTGAGGCAGACGTGGATGGCGATCCAAGTTTTACTGGGTACTGCGCACTCTATTTCGACGGGACCGACGTCGACGTCACCACGATCGGAGTGAACGAGGGGTTTCGCCGGATCGGCGCCGGCCGAGCGATGATGAATCGTATGCTTGGTGAAGCGAGGGACCTTGGTGCGTCGAAGGTGCGGCTCAATCTGCGTCCTGATAACAGTGGCGCCAAGAGGTTGTATCAATCCTTGGGCTTCAGATCGACAGGCGTTGTGAAGGGCTACTACGACTCTGACAATGCCGATGCGGAAACCATGGAGCTGCACCTCTAAGGTCTAGTCGCGGCGTAGGGGCGTCCAGATAGGGCGTAAGTGGTGTAGGGAGGAATTCTTGATGATGCATCGTGGAGTTGGCCGACGGCCGAAGCCGGGAGTCATTGTTCAGCTGCTGGTGGCTGAGGCGAAGCCGCAGACGGCGCGGCCGGTCAGCGTCGGTTCGCAGGCCTGAGCTGTTGCCGGGTGGCGGTCGCGTTCGTGAGCGCCGTCGCCCGGTGACGCTATCGCCGGGCGGCCCGCTGTCGACGTGAATCTGCGGCTGGGCCGAGTGTCGAAACGGGAACATCTGTTGGAAGTCTGTATCAGGGAAATGCTGCCCACCGAGGCCAACAAGGCGGCCGCGCTCGAGTCGACGATATTTGGTTCGGACGCATGGGACGTGGAAGTCATCTCGGCATGCATCGTTCATCCGGGCTTTAGGTTCCTCGGTGCGGCACTGGATGACGGCAAGATCGTCGGACATTGCTGCCTGGCCTGGGTTGAAAGCGGCTGCGAGATCGTTGCACTGGGTGTTCTTCCTGCCTACCGACGCGATGGCATCGGTCGGCTGATGATGCGAGAGATGGTTCGCCTGGGGCGCGAGTCGGGAGCAAGTCGCATGTCTCTCAATGTCCGTGTGGACAACTGCGCCGCGATCGATCTCTATCGCTCGTTCGGTTTTGAGATCGCGGAGACGGTGGGCGACTACTACGAGGACGGTGAGTCCTCGTACAGGATGGCGCTGAGTTGTGCGTCTGACATCGAGAGCGTCGCGGTCGAGGATCAGGTGCATCCGCGGTGAGGCGTCGCAGGGCGCGACTGCATGGCCGCGACGTTACCTGTTGGCTGATGCGATCTCATTCGTTGACCGAGTTAACGTTTGTCGGTAGGGTCGCGATTGTCCGATATCCGACCGTTCGTCGTGAAGGGAGAGCCATGCGAGACAACAAGCGTCGAAACAGGCCTGGCGTTTGACGCGGCTTGCGATCGAGCTCGGCCCGTCTTCTGCCGACTCATTGCGAGGGGAGTGCCATGCGCGACAGCAAGCGTCGGGCTAAGCCCGGCGTCTGAGGGCTATGTCCTGCCAGCCTATCGAGATCACGCGATGGTGAGGAGAGTGTCATGCGCGACAACAAGCGTCGGGTTAAGCCCGGAGTCTGAAAGCATTCCTGAACAGCCCGCACGCTCACCACGGGGCTCCCTGAGCCCGGTGCTGGTTCGCGCGGATCGCATGGAGCAAGTGCTGCCGACCGACAGATTGCCGGCGGTGCCTCGCCGGCCGGAGCACCGTCGTGCTCCGGCCGGAATGCGAGGTGTGGCCGTCGGCGCTCGGGGCCGCCTTCCGAGACGCATGGGCTTGTGAGCCGTGGCCAGTTGGGCGTCGACGTCTTGTACATACCGGATTGGACATGGATCTTGACGGGCAGTGACGAAGCAATCGTTGTTCGAGTGTTGGAGCCGTCCGACCTGGAAGCGGTCATCGAATTCGACGAGCAAGTCTTCGGTGGGGATGCCTGGCCGCGGGACTGGTTCGACGAGATCGTCGCAGACCCGAATGTCACGATGTTCGTGGCGGAGCTCGAGCAGGTGACTGCACTTCAATTCGCTGGTTACTGCGCCTTGCATGTCAAGGGTGCGGACGGTGAAGTTGCGACCATCGGTGTCGACGAGGCGTTCCGCCGCCGGGGAGTCGGCCGGAAGATGATGAGCGTGCTCGTAGATCGCGCACGCACCTCAGGGCTTTCTTCGATGAGCCTCAACCTGCGAACCGACAATGCGGGGGCTCGGAAGCTGTATGAGTCGTTCGGCTTCAGGACCTCCGGAGTGGAGCCGCGTTACTACGACTCCGACGGCGCGGACGCGGAGATCATGACGCTGGAACTCTGATCCAGCTTGTCCGGCCCTCGGTACCTGTCCGCGTACCTTGCCCCGTCCCGTTGCGGCGACGGGGAGTACTGGGCCGGTGGCCACGACCCTCAAAGGGCCTGGCCGATGTACAAGGCGACGTCCTGGCTTAGTGGAGGAACTTACGTGTCGACGGAAGCCGTTGAACCGGTCGAGGTAGAAAGAGTCTCGCCTCCGTTCAAGCGTGACCGGCTCGCTCATCTCTGGATTGTGACTCGGGCGATGTCTGGTTTCACGGACACGATCTGGGGCATCGGCCTTGCATGGACGGCTGTGCAAGTTGGGAGCCCGGCGGCAGCAGGTGTCGTCGTGGCCGCGGGAACGGTGCCACGTGCCCTGTTGGTCCTGTTCGGCGGTGCCTTCGCCGACCGCTTCGACGTCCGCCAGGTACTGATCTGGTCGAACGTAGGCCATCTGGCTGCGCTGGTAGCCGTGGGTGTGGCCGCAACGGCAACTGAGCCGTCTTACCCGTTGCTGATCGCTGCCGCGGCATTCCTCGGTGCGTGCGACGCGATGTACGAACCCGCCGCATCGACGATCGCGCGTCAGATCATCCACCCTTCTGATCTGCCCGCCTATGTAGGCGTGTACCAGACGGTAGGGCGTCTCGGGGAGCTGTTCGGCTCGGCGGCTGGCGGAGTGGTTGTCGCGTACTGGTCCATCCAGGGCACCGCGACTCTGAACGCAGTGGCCTTCGGGGGCGTCTTGTTGGTCGTCATCTTCGGCTTGAGGCTCCGGTATCCGACCGAGAAGCCCGCCGAGTCGGGATCGATACTTGGAGACGTTCTAGAAGGCTTCAAGCACCTGAGGGGTGCCCCTGTGACCAGGACGCTCGTTCTGTCACAGATGTTGCTCAACGTGTTCATCGTGCCACCGCTCGGACTCGGCATCGCCCTGCGGACCAAGGAGCTCGGCCTGGGCGCGGAGGTCGTGGGCTACGTCGGCGTTGCGGTCGGTGTCGGTGCGACGCTCGGAGCGCTGCTCTCGGTCCGGTTCAAGTCCCGGTTTCCAGCACGGCTCGCCTACACACTCTTCGCGATCGAAGGCCTTGCGATCGTTCTGCTCGGCGTGGGCGGAGTCGAAACCCTGTACGCCGGTGCAGTGATCATGGGTCTCTGCGCCGGCGCCGCGTCCGCAATGCTTGGCGCGGTATTCATCGCACAGCTCAAGGGTGAGTTCATGGGGCGCATGATGGCGCTGACACAGGTGGGTGACGAGTGCCTCATCCCGTTGGGCACGGTTGGGTTCGGGCTCTTGGTAGGAGCGACCTCGGCGACGGTCGGACTCGCTGTCTTCGGCTCGGCCATGTTCGTTGCCATGGCACTTCCGTTGCGGAGTGCAGCTATCCGAAATATCGCGGCCTCGTGAGAGTTGGTTTCTTGTGGAGGACTCAAGTCAGGAGTGTTTCGGGCCGTGATGCATACCGAGGCGCTGACCTGGGCTTTTGGATGAGTCGGTGACATAAGACGGTGTGCCCCGCTATCGTGGCCCGCCCGGCGCCCCCGTGGGGCCCGGTGAGGCGAGGGGGCAGGTATGTGGCCGGAACTGGAGGCGGAGCTGATGGCCGCGCGGGAGCTCAGCTCCCGGTCGCGGCCCGGCGACGCCCTGCTGCGGTTCCGGGACGTGCTCGACCGGCTCCGGGTCGTGGACCTCGGCGAGCTCGACCCCACGGACCGTGAGCGCTGGGCCGAGGGCATGGTCCGTTCCCTGGCGGGGGAGGCCGTCGCGGTCCACGCCGTCGAGGACACGCTGGACAAGCCGCTCGCCCTCCTCGGCGACGCCGACGCCCGCGCCGATGCCGCTCCGCCGCGGGTCCGCAGGCGGCTCGCCGCCGTCGTCGACGGGAACCGTGGCCTGCTGCTGCAGCGCTCCGGCCGGCTCACCGACGCCGTCGCGGCCTTCGACCGGGTGCTCGCGGTCGCGGACCAGCTCACCGCTCGCGACTACGCCACGGCGCTGCTCAACCGGGGTGCGGCCGCCATCGAGCTCGGCCGGCTGGACGCGGCGCTCGCCGACTTCGACGCCTGCCACGAGGCCGCGGGGCTGGCCGACCTGCCCGGGATCGCCTCCCTCGCGCTGCACAACACGGGCTTCGTGCGGTACGCGCTCGGCGACCTGCCGGGCGCGCTGCAGGCCATGGCCGCCGCGCGCGCCGTGGACCCGGAGCGCTCCGACGGCGTGCTCGACATCGGCCGCGGCGCCGTCCTCTACGAGGCCGGGCTGCTCGAGGACGCCGAGCAGGTCCTCACCCAGGCCATCTCCCGGATGGTGGTGCCGGGCCGCGCGCACCACCGTGCCGAGGCCGAGTACTTCCGCGCGCGCTGCCTCATGGCACTGCACCGGTGGGACGAGGCTCAGGCAGCGGCCGCCTTCGCCCGGCGCTACTACGCCGGTGTCGGCCACCCGCAACGCGCCGCCGTCGCACGCGTCGCCGAGCTGGAGGCGATCCTCCTGCCGGTCCGGCGCGGCGAGGCCCCCGTTCCCGACGATGCCCGGCGTCGTGCCGAGCAGGCCATCCAGGCCGCCGAGGCGGGCGACGAGGTGGACCCCCTGCTCGGCCAGCGCCCCGGCCTGACCGCGCGGTTCGTCGCCGCGCACTGGTACCTCCTGGCCGACGACATCGCCGCCGCGCGCACCGTCCTCGACAACCTCCCCGCCGGCATGGCCGACGCCCCGCTGTCCACGCGGATCCAGCGGCAGACCGTGCTCGCGCAGCTTGCCTTCGCGTCGGGCGACCGGGCGGCCGGCATCGAGGCGGTGCGCACGGGACTGGAGCTGCTCGCGGACCATCGCGTGGGGCTCGGCTCGGTCGAGTCCGTCACCGCCGCCGCGGCGCACGGCGTGGACCTGCAGCGGACCGACGTCGAGGCCGCGGTGCGGACCGGCCGGCCGGACTGGCTCTTCGAGGCGCTCGAACGCGGCCGGACCACGTTCGCCGGGATGGGCGGGACCGTCGCGCCGGACGAGCCCGCGGTGGGCGCGCTCGTCACCGAGGCCCGCGGGCTCGTCGTCCGTGCCCGCACCCTCACCGACCGGGACAGCGCCACGGAACGTGCCCACCTCTTCGAGCGGTCGCGCCGGCTGCTGGCGACGGCGCGCGAACGCGCCTGGCACCGCACCGGCGCCGAGCACGACGTGGCCGAGGACCGCCCGGCCACCACCGCCGAGGTTCGCGAGCTGCTCGCCGCCCGCGACGACGGCGCCGTCGTCGCCAACTACCTGGTGCTCGACGGGATGCTGCGCTGCGTCCGGGTCGACGCGCACGGCGCGCGCACCGTCGACCTCGGACCCCTCGCCGAGGTCACCGAACGGGCGCTGCGCGTCCGCGCGGACTTCGGGGCCTGCGCCAACGAGCACGTACCGCCGGCCCTGCGCGACGCCGCCCACCGCTCCCTGCGGCGCAACCTCGACGCGCTCGACCGGCTCCTCGCGGTGCCGATGCAGGCGGACGGCTCGCTGTACGTCGTCGGCAGGGAGCCCCTGCTCAGCGTGCCCTGGACGGCGCTCCCGTCGCGGCGCGGCCGCCGCACGACCGTCCGGTCCTACATGGCGCGCGGCCGCGCGCACCCGCGCCCGGGGAGCAGGCACCGGCTCCTCGCCGCGTACGGTCCCGGCGTCACCCTCGGCGCGAGCGAGGTGCGGGCCGTCGGCGCGGTATGGCCGGGGGCCACGGTGCTCACCGGCGCCGCCGCCACGACGGCGGCGGTGCGGGCCGTGCTCGCCACCCACGACATCGTGCACCTGGCCACGCACGGCAGGCACGACGCCGACAACCCGCTCTTCGCCTTCGTCGACCTCGCCGACGGGCCGCTGTTCGCCCACGAGCTCGACGGCACCCGGCTCCCCGGATCCGTGCTCGTCCTCTCGGCCTGCGAGGTCGGCGGCTCGTCCCAGGTGGTCGGCGGCGAGGTGCTCGGCCTGTCCTCCGTGCTCCTGCGGCTCGGCGCCCGCGCGGTCGTCGCCGCCGTCGCCCCGCTGTCGGACGCCGTCGCCGCGCGCGTGATGCCCCGGTTCCACGCCCAGCTGCGCGCCACGGACGACCCGGAGGCCGCGCTCGCCGCGGCGCTCGCGGACGAGCCCGAGCCGGTGCCGCTGGTGTGCTTCGCGTCCTTGGAGGGCCTGGGCCGGTGACAGCCGGCGGGCGGCGCTCGGCCGTCCGCAGACGGCGCGCGGACGGCGTCGTCCGCCGTGTGGCGCAGCCCACCGCTGGCCGCGTGCGGCCCCACGCGCGAAGCCATGTATAGTTCTCGGGTAACCCAAGACCGCCGGTCGTCCGACGCTGCCCGCTCGTAAGAGCACCGGGCGGAAGAAGACCGAAGTCCCGCTGAGAGCGGGGGCCTGCGCAGGTGACGAACTCGAGTGCGGTCCTGCCGCGCGAACCGAGCCCCGTGCACCTGCGCCGGGGCTCTTTTTCTCGTTCCGGGGCAACGCCCGGGGCTCACGCCCCAGGGGACGGTGGTACCACCACCGGAAGGATTGCCATGGCGAGGCCGGACAAGGCAGCCGCTGTCGCAGAGCTCGCGGACAAGTTCCGCGACTCGAGCGCAGCCGTGCTGACCGAGTACCGCGGGCTCACCGTCGCGCAGCTCAAGGAGCTGCGTCGGTCGCTCAGCGGCAACGCAACCTACGCCGTGGTGAAGAACACGCTGACGGGGATCGCGGCCAAGGAGGCCGGTGTCGAGGGTCTCGACGCCGACCTGAAGGGCCCGTCCGCCATCGCATTCGTGACCGGGGACCCGGTCGAGGCTGCGAAGGGTCTGCGTGACTTCGCCAAGGCGAACCCCGCACTGGTCATCAAGGGCGGCGTGCTCGACGGCCGCCCGATGTCCAGCGCGGAGATCACGAAGCTCGCGGACCTCGAGTCCCGCGAGGTTCTGCTGGCCAAGGTGGCCGGCGGTCTGAAGGCCACGCTGACGCGTGCTGCTTACGCCTTCACCGCCAAGCCCGCCCAGGTCGCCCGTGCCATCGATGCCCTGCGTCAGAAGCAGGAATCGGAGGGTGCTGCCGCCTGATCAGGTGGCAGCGCCAGTTCACACCCCCCTGCTTCTCGCGGGCCGGCACCGGCCCGCGAAGCGCCAACTGAAAGGAACGCCATCATGGCGAAGCTCTCCACCGACGAGCTCCTGTCCGCCTTCGAGGAGCTCACGCTCATCGAGCTCTCCGACTTCGTGAAGGCCTTCGAGGAGAAGTTCGACGTCACCGCCGCCGCTCCGGTCGCCGCTGCCGTTGCCGGCCCGGCCGCCGCTGCCGCTGAGGCCGTGGAGGAGAAGACCGAGTTCGACGTCATCCTCGAGGCTGCCGGCGACAAGAAGATCCAGGTCATCAAGGAGGTGCGCGCGCTCACGTCCCTCGGTCTCAAGGAGGCCAAGGACCTGGTCGACGGCGCGCCGAAGCCGGTTCTCGAGGGCGCCGACAAGGACGCCGCCGAGAAGGCGAAGGCTGCCCTGGAGGGCGCCGGCGCCACCGTCACCCTCAAGTGACCTCAGGCATCACCGCCTTCGGGCTGGTGTGACGGCCGCCCGGGCTCGTCCCGGGCGACCGTCCGCCGACTGCAGAGGCCCGCAC
>NZ_JBHWZO010000269.1:0-8021 GCF_042728455.1 Promicromonospora sp. NPDC060204 | reverse complement strand
GCCCGGAATCGCACTGATTACGGGCCCAATGACGGGGTAGAAGCGCACCTCGCTTGGGCGGGTACCGGGTCGGGGCCGAGCACCTCGACCGTGTCCTCGGCTGGTGCGCGAAGGCGGACATCGGCGCGGTGAGCGTGTACGTGCTGTCGGCCGACAACATCACCAAGCGGGACGACGAGCAGGTGAGGTTCCTGTTGGGCCTGCTCGGGACCCTGATTCCCGAGCGCATCCGGCGCCCGGACGGGGTGTGGGAGCTGCATGTCGCCGGGAACCTCGACCTGGTACCGGACGCGACGGCGCGCGTGCTCAAGGAGGCCGTCGCCGCCACTCGCGGCCGCGCCGGCCGGCTCGTGGGTTCGGTACGTTCCGTCGGTCTGACGGCTGTGCCGGTCGAGCCTGACTGGCTGGACGTCACCGCACCAGGTTTGAGCAAGGCGACGGCCCTGGAGAAGGTGCGGGCCAACCTCGGTGTGCTACCGACCAGGACGGTTGCGATCGGCGACGGCGAGAACGACCTGGAGATGCTGCGCTGGGCCGCCCGCGGCGTGGCGATGGGGCACGCGCCCGCGACGGTGCGCGCGGCGTCGGACACCGTCACCGGGACGCTCGACGAGCACGGCGCCGCCACCGCGCTCGACGAGGTCCAGATGGCTGGCCTGCCTCAGTAGGCCCGGAAGGTTTCGACCGTCCTCGACCCGCTGCCCGACAGCCACCACCGGCCGCCGCCGATCATCCGGATGTCGACGTCGAGCTCCAGGTCACGGACCGCCCAGGTCCCTGGTCCTCCGGCGCGGGCGTAGTCGGACGGGAAGATGTAGACACGCTCGGAGAACGTGGCGTTCCGGTCCGGCTTGCTGCCCTTGCGGATGCGTTTGAGGTCGGCGTGGAAGGAACCCGCCGTCCCGTCGTGGCTGCCCAGGCTGAACCCGACGTCACCGCCCGCCAGGAGCTTGTGGTTGCACCGCACCTTGCCCTTCACGGTCACATAGCCGGGCAGGTTCTTGGCCCCGACGGGGCGGACATCCACGCGGCAGCGGGCCTGCACGGAGCGGTCCTGCGCCGGTATGTAGTAGGTGTCGGTGACGACGAGGTCGTTCTCCCATGCCGCGGCGCTCGCGGGCGCGGCGGTCACGGACGCACCGGCGAGGGAGAACGCGCCGGCAAGGGCGGCGGCCCAGTGCCTCAGCCGTTTCTGGTGCTTCTTCTGCCGCATGACTACCTCCATGAACCAGGTCGGCATGTATCAGGTCGGCACTACCAGGCCTACTGCGGACGGCGCACGGGCGCCACGTGGCGGCGTGGCGCGGGGCAGAAATCACCCGTCGGCAGAGCGCCCCGTAGGCTCTGCCACCGTGGCCCTCCTCGACGACGCAGCCCTGATCCAACCCGACCTCGTCGCCCTGCGACGGCGCATCCATCAGGACCCTGAGATCGGCCTGCACCTGCCGCGAACGCAGGCGGCCGTGCTCGAAGCCCTCGACGGCCTGCCGCTGGAGATCACCACCGGCACGGGCCTCAGCTCCGTCGTCGCCGTCCTGCGCGGGGACCGCCAACCCGCGGGGCAGGGGCCCACGGTGCTGCTGCGCGGCGACATGGACGCCCTGCCCGTGGTCGAGGACTCGGGCGAGCCGTTCGCCTCGACCAACGGCGCGATGCACGCGTGCGGGCACGACCTGCACGTGGCCGGCCTGGTCGGCGCGGCCCGCCTGCTCAGCGCCCGGAAGCACGAGCTCGCGGGCAACGTCGTCCTCATGTTCCAGCCCGGCGAGGAGGGCCCCGGCGGCGCGCTCCCGATGATCACCGAGGGCGTCCTGGACGCCGCCGGCACCCCGGTGGACGCCGCGTTCGGGATCCACGTCACCGGCCTGTACGACAAGGGGCTGTTCGTCTCCCGGCCCGGCCCCGCCTGGGCCGGCGTCAACATCCTGGACATCACCGTGCACGGCCGGGGCGGCCACGGCTCCTCGCCCTGGATGTCCGTGGACCCCGTGCCGGTCGCGGCCGAGATCGTGCTGGCGCTGCAGTCCTACGTGACCCGCCGTGTCAGCGTGTTCGACCCCGTCGTGATCACCGTGGGCCAGCTCCACGCGGGCACGGCCTCCAACGTCATCCCGGACACGGCGGAGCTCAACGCATCGGTGCGCACCCTGTCGGACGCGTCGCTGGCCCAGCTCACGGCCGAGCTCCCGCGGCTGGTCCAGGGCATCGCCTCCGCCCACGGCTGCACCGCCGACGTCGTCCTCGAACCGGAGTACCCCGTGACGGTCAACGACGCGGGCATGTGGGACCACGCCCGCGCCGTCCTGACCGGCCTGTACGGGCCCGACCGGGTCGTCGAGCGGCCCGAACCGATCATGGGCGCGGAGGACTTCTCCTACGTGCTCCAGCGCGTGCCCGGCTGCTTCGTCCAGCTCGGCGCGCGGCCCGACGACGTCCCCGCCGACGCCGCGCCGTCCAACCACTCCGCCAGGGTCCGGTTCGACGACTCCGTGCTCGGCGAGCAGGCGGCGGCGCTCGCGGAGCTGGCCGTCACCACCCTGACGAAGCTCGGGACGACGGCGCCCGCGTGACCGTCCGGCCCGGGACGCCCAGGGCGTGGCGCGCGAGGGTGTCGAGCACGGTGATGCCGTCGGCCGACAGCACCGACTCCAGGTGCCCCTGCACCGACGCCACGCCCGGGCCGCGCAGCGCCGTCAGCACCCCGTCCGAGTCGACGGACGGCTCCAGCGCGAGCCGCGCCACCGGGTTGTCGGCGTCGGCGGCGGAGACCGTCGTCAGGTGCGCGCCGAAGGTGTTGTAGTAGCCGACGGCGGCCGTGGTGCCGAACACGTCGGCGTCCAGCCGCACACCCTGCCGCGGCGCGGGCAGCGCGCGCAGCGGGAAGCCGGACAGGCCCGCGAGCACCTGGTGGCTCAGGCAGACGGCGAGCAGCGGGCGGCCCGCCGTGACGCGCTCCAGGATCCGGCGCGTGAGAGCGGCGATGCGCGGGTCTTCCTGGTCGCGCGGGTCGCCCGGGCCCGGGCCGAGCACGACCAGGTCGTCCGCGAGCACGTCCGTGACGGCGTCCCACCGGACCACCCGGGCGTTCATGCCGAGGTGGCCCAGCTGGTGGGCGAGCATCGTCGTGAACTGGTCCTCGTGATCGACCACGAGCACGTCCCGGCCGGCCAGCGGCGACTCCCCGGCGGATTCGAGGAACTCGCGGCCCGACGCCGTCGCGGCGGGTGCGCCGGGCACGCCGGGCGCGGCGGGCCCGGCAGGCGCGGCGTCCTGCGGCCGCACCCAGAACTCGGCGAGCTGGTGGTTGCGCGCCGTCAGCGCCTCCGCGACGCCGGGCTGCGCGTTCAGGTCGACGACGGCGTCGGGCCCCGCGCCCCGCGGGACCAGGCCGAGCGAGGCGAGCACCCCCGCCGCCTTGGCGCGGGTCTCGGCCACCTCGTGCTCTGGCACCGAGTGCCGCACGAGCGTGGCCCCGGCCGGGACGGACACGCGGCCGCCCGCGTGCAGGTACGCGGTGCGGATGAGGATCGGGGCGTCGAGGGAGTAGCCCGCGGGGTCGCCGGGAAGATCGGCCCCCGCCTCCGGCTCGAACAGCGCCAGGAACCCCGAGTAGTAGCCGCGCGGCCGAGTCTCGTGCCGGGCGATGACGGTGCAGGCGTTCTCCATGGGCGACCCGGTCACGGTCGGCGCGAACATCGTCAGCCGCAGCGCGTCGCGCGGGTCCACGGTGGTGCGCCCCTCCAGCAGGTACTCGGTGTGGCTGAGCCGCGCCATCTGCTTGAGGTACGGGCCTACGATCCGCCCGCCGTCCGGGCAGAGCGCGCTCATCATCTTCATCTCCTCGTCGACCACCATGAAGAGCTCCTCGTTCTCCTTGGTGTCGGCCAGGAAGTCCAGGACACCCTCGCGCGTGGGGCCCGACGCCGGGTGGCGGTAGGTGCCGCTGATCGGGTTCATCCGGGCCACGCCGTCGTCCAGGGTCAGGTGCCGCTCCGGGGTCGCGCCCGCCAGGGACACGTCCTCCGCGGCCGGGCCGACGACGGGCGCGGTGCCGCCCCGCGACGTCGCGGGCGCCGGCACGTGGATCGCGAACGTCCAGTACGAGCCGACCTCGTGCGTGAGCAGCGCGCGGAACCACGACGTCAGGGTGCGCACGGGGGCGGCGTCGGTGCGGGCCTCGAAGCTGCGCATCACCACGAAGTTGGCGCCCGCGCCCTGCCCGATCTCGTCGTCGATCACCCGGCGCACGATGCCCGCGTACTCGTCGTCGGGGATGTCGAAGCCGAGCGGCTCGGCGGCCACGGGCTCGGGCGGCAGCGCGGCGAGGGCCTCGGACAGTGCGACGCGCTCCGACGCGCGCACGACGAGGCAGCGCAGCGGGACGCCGTCGTCCTGCACGGTGAAGCCGCGCTCGCGGGCCTGGCGGTAGGGGACGACGGCGAGCACCGGCGCGCCGTCGAGCGGGATGTCGCGCAGCAGGTCGGCGTCGACGACCTCGCCGGTCAGCACCTCGACCTCGGTGCCGCCGTGGCGGCGCAGGAGCGCGAAGGGGAGCGAGCCGTCGGAGGCCAGGACCCGGTCCAGGAGCGGGTGCCGGCCGGTCGAGCCAGGGTGGAGGGACATGCGGAGCCTCTCGGTTCGGGGTGCTCGCCCGGAACCGGGAGTCTCGTGGGGGAACACGAAACGACCGCCTCGGGCGAGGCGGTCGTGGACGTGTGTGGATGCGTCGCGAGCCCGCCTAGTCGGCGGGCCACCAGTCCAGGCAGATGCGGGGCGACGTCATGGCCGGAACGTTAGCCGGGCGGGGGCGGTGGTGTCCACAGGTACCGCGACCTCGGCCAGATCGTGGACAGTAGGGTCACGGCATGAGCGATTTCCTGGCCATGGACGCGGTCACGTACATCGCCGCCGGACGGAGGATCCTCGACGGCGTCTCGCTCCGGGTCGGTCCGGGCCGGCGCGCCGGGATCATCGGCGAGAACGGCACCGGCAAGACCACCGCCCTGCGGCTGCTCGCCGGGGTGATCGACCCGCACGCCGGGCGGGTCGACCGGCCCGCCGACGTCGGGTACCTGGCGCAGGAGCTGGCCTTCGACCCGGAGGCGACCGTCGGCGAGGTGGTCGCGGACGCGCTGTCCCCGGTGCAGGACGCACTCGACCGGCTCGACGACGCCGCCGAGCGCCTGGCCGCCGCGCCGCCGGACGGGACCGACTACGGGGCGGCGTCCCAGGCCTACGCCGACCGGCTCGCGCAGGCCCAGCGGACGGACGTGTGGAACGCGGAACGCCGGACGGCGCAGGTCCTGCGGTCGCTCACGCTCGACACGATCCCCGCCGACCGGACCCTGGGCACGCTCTCGGGAGGGCAGCGGGGCCGGCTGGCGCTCGCGGCGCTGCTCCTGCGGCAGCCCTCCGCGCTCGTGCTCGACGAGCCGACCAACCACCTCGACGAGGCCGCGATCTCGTTCCTGGAGGAGTACCTGCGCGGCTTCCCCGGCGTCGTCGTGCTGGCGAGCCACGACCGTGCCCTGCTGGACGCGGTGTGCACGGACCTGATCGATCTCGACCCGTCCGCGACGGGACCGGTCGCGTTCGGCGGCGGGTACTCGGCGTACGTCGAGCACAAGCGGGCGGCACGTCGGCGGTGGGAGCAGCGCTACCGCGAGGACCAGGAGGAGCTCGAGCGGCTGGCCCTCGCGGTCATCGAGGTGGCCCCCGACGTCGCACCGGACCGGCTGCGCCGCGACTCGGAGAAGATGGGTTACGGGCACCGGGCCGGCCGGGTGCAGAACCAGGTGGCGCGCCGGGTGCGGGACGCCCGGCGGCGTCTCGTGGAGCGTGCGCGATCGGCGGTGGCCGCGCCGCCCCCGCCGCTCCGCCTGAGCGCGCCGCCGGTCGCGCTGCCGGCCTCCGACGGGCCGCTCGTCGAGCTGGCCGACGTCGAGGTGCCGGGCCGGCTCCGCGTCCCGCGACTCGTCGTCGAGGCGGGGGAGAAGCTGCTGGTCACCGGCCCCAACGGGGCCGGGAAGTCGACGCTCCTCGGCGTCATCGCCGGGGCGGTCGACTACGCCGGCGGTCTCCGGCGGCGGCCGGACGCGGCGATCTCGTTGCTCCCGCAGGACACCGTGTTCGAGCGCCCCGAACGGTCGGCCGAGCAGATCTATCTCGACACGCTCGGCGAGCACGGGGCCGAGCGGACGCCGCTGGCGGCCCTCGGGCTGCTGACGGCACGCGAGATCGGCACGCCCGCCGGCGAGCTGTCCGTCGGGCAGCGCCGCCGACTGGCGCTCGCGCTCGCGTTCGCCGACCCGCCGCACCTGCTGCTCCTGGACGAGCCCACGAACCACCTGTCCCCGATGCTCGTCGACGAGCTGGAGGAGGCCTTCGCGCAGGCGCCCGGCGCGATCGTCGTCGCAGGGCACGACCGGCTGATGCGATCCAGGTGGCCGGGCCGCGTGTTCTCCCTGGCCGACACCCCGCGCCCGGTGGGAAGCACCCGGTAGGAGACGGGCAGCGTCGAATCGTCCAGGCCCCGCCGCGCAACTCCCCATTCCGGAGGACGGCGGCCGGCCCTACGGTCGGGGCCATGATCACCGTCGATCGGCACCGGACCAGCGCTACCGCGAGGCCCCGGCCGCACCGCAGGAACACACCGGCACGCACCCTGCTCGCGCTCGGCGGGACGGCGACGCTGCTCGCCCTCTCGGCGTGCGGCGCGGGAGGGTCAGGGGACGGCGACGCCGCCACCGGGACCATCCAGTGGTGGACCTGGGACGACAAGCAGGCCGTGTCGTGGGGCAAGTGTGTCGAGCCGTTCGAGCAGGCCAACCCCGGTATCGAGGTCAAGGTGCAGCAGTACGCCTGGGACGACTACTGGACCAAGCTCACCGCGGGCTTCGTGGCCGGCAACGCCCCGGACACGTTCATGGACCACACCTCCAACTACCCCGAGTTCGTGGACCAGGGGCAGCTCCTCCCGCTCGACGACCTGATCGAGGAGTTCGGGTACGACGTCGGGCAGCTCGGCGTCGGCGTCGACACCTGGACGTACAGCGACGGCGCCACCTACGGCCTGCCGAAGGACTGGGCAACGGTCGGCTTCTTCTACGACAAGGCGAAGCTCGCCGACGCCGGCCTCACCGAGGACGACGTGCAGAACATGACCTGGAACCCCGACGACGGCGGTACGTTCGAGAAGGTCGTCGCCCGCCTCACGGTCGACGAGAACGGGGTGCGTGGCGACGAGCCGGGCTTCGACAAGGACAACGTGGCGACCTACGGGATCAACAGCCTCGGGTCGAACGGGATCAACGGGCAGGACACCTGGGCCAACTTCGCCTCGACCACCGGCTGGGAGCTGGGCGACAAGGACAGCTTCCCCACCACGTTCCAGTACGAGGACGAGCGGTTCGTGAAGACCGCGAAGTACCTGCGCGGCCTGGGGGAGCGCGGCCTGTCGCCGGTCGAGGGGCAGTTCACGCTCGGCCCGGCCGAGCAGCTCGGCACGGGGAGCGTCGCGATGGTCTCGGGCGGGTCCTGGTACGCGACGACGTTCTTCGCGCTCGACGGCGTCGACGTCGGCATCGCGCCCTCCGTGCAGGGCGCGGACGGGCAGCGCGCCGGGCTCTCCAACTCGAACGCGGACTCCGTCTGGGCGGGCACCAAGCATCCCGAGGCGGCGTTCAAGTGGGTCGCCTACATGAACTCGCCGGAGTGCCAGGACGTCGCCGGTGTCGACGGGACGTTCTTCCCGTCGATCGACTCGTCGATGGAGAAGACCCAGGCGGCCCTGCTCGACCAGGGGATCGACGTGGCGCCCTACACGCAGCAGTTCGTGGACGGGACGCTGTTCGAGACGCCGGTGTTCGCCGGCGGCCAGAAGATGGGCTCGGCGATCAGCCCGCTGATGGAGGGCTACTTCACCGGGCAGCGCGAGGACGACGTCTTCGCGGAGATGGACGAGCTGAGCAAGGAGATCCTCGCGGAGTAGGTCCCGCGCGGAGAGAACGGCCGGCCCGGGC
>NZ_JBHWZO010000268.1:0-8058 GCF_042728455.1 Promicromonospora sp. NPDC060204 | reverse complement strand
CCCCAGCGCGCCGCACCTCAGCAGGGCCTCAGCGCCGCTTCACCTCCAGGTCCGCGGTCGCCTCCGAGGCCCCCAGGTCCTCGGTGCCCTCGTACTCCGCCGTGATCGTGTAGTCGCCGGCCCGCAGGAGCGGCGGCACCAGCACGTCGGCCTTCCCGTGGCGCAGCTTCACGGTCCGCGAGTACGGGTGCTTGTCGTCCTCGCGGCCCACGGTGACGGTCACGCGGCCCGACGGCGTGGCGTCGTCGGCGGACACGGTGACCTTGACCAGGAACGGCTCCAGCGGGCGGACCGAGGCCGGGGCCTTGATCTGCGTCGTGGTCGCCGCGGGCAGCAGGTCGGCGGGAACCAGCGCGCTGACGGCGGTGCGGTGCACGCCGCCCTCGTCGGTGCCCGCGTAGACCCAGGCGCCGTCGGGGCTCACGGTCAGGGACCGCACCGACATCGCCGTCAGGTCGTGCGACGCCGACGCCCACGTGGCGCCGCCGTCGGCCGAGACGAGCACCCCGGCGCCGTTGGCCGCCAGGCCGTACGGGCGCCAGCGGGCGGCGCCCGCGACGAGCAGCTCGGTGCCGGCGGCCGGACCGTCCGGCACCTCGACGGCGACGAACGTGCCCACCGCGGCGGACGTGTTCGGCACCTCGGCGTCGGCGAAGGTCTTGCCGCCGTCCGTGCTGACCCGGATGCCCGGGGTCTCGCCGACCACCACGTGGTCGGTGTCGGCCGGGTCGACCCACACGGACCGCACCTCGTCCTTGGTCAGGCGGGTGATCGTCCTGCCGAGGTCGTCGGACCGGTACAGGCCGGACGACGTGGCCAGCCAGAGCCGCTGCTCGTCGACCGGGTCGGCCACGATCTGCTGGACCAGCACCTCGTGGGCGTAGCTGGTCCAGGTCTCGAACCCGTCGGTCGAGACCATGAGGCCGGTGTCCACGAGCGAGGTGTAGCCGACGGCCACCGTGTCCTCGGCGTGCGGGGAGACGGCCAGCGCCGTCGGGCTGAAGCCGCCCGTCGGGCCCACCTGCGTGAGGTCGGCGTCGGACTCGCCGGCGCCCGCCGTCAGGATGCGGCCGCCGCCGAACGCGTTGGTGCCCACGGCCCAGACGTCGTGGTCGCCCAGCGGGGACTGGGCCACCTCGGAGACCTGGCGGCCGATGACGCCCTCGTGACCGATCGAGCCCCAGTTCTGCGCGTCGGAGCCGAGGTCGGCCAGCGACTGCTGGTGCAGGCCCTCGAAGTCGACGGCGCGCAGCACGGGCTCGCCGTCGGCGTCGACGCCGGCGTGCACGCCGGAGACGTCGCTGCCGGAGACACCGGCCTTGACCCACTCCTCGCCGTCGTCGGTCGTGAAGATCCCGGCGTTCTCCATCGACATGACGATCTGCTCGTCCGGCGTGCCGGGCCAGTGGTCGACGTCGGTGGCCAGCGGCCCGCGCACGGGCAGCGGGTGGGTCTGCCAGCTCTTTCCGAGGTCGTCGCTGGTGCTGAAGGACGACAGGCCTGACGCGTACACGGTGCCGTTCGTCAGGCTGGTGACGGTGACGTAGGACTGCTCGGTGTCGGCGCCCTCCGTCCAGGTGGCGCCGCCGTCCGCCGAGGTCAGCGCGATGCCGTCCCCGCGGACCAGCACCGCGGAGGACCCGTCGGCCACGACGCCCTGCGGGCGGTCGCGGTAGTCGGTGGTGACGTACGGCCGGGTGACCTCGCGGCCGCCGGACAGCACGTCGGCGATCCGGTAGACGCCGTCGTAGGTGGCGATGAGCAGGTCGTCGTCCGCGAAGGCGGCGCCGTACACGAGGCCGCTCCACTCCGGGGCGACCCGGCTCCAGCGTTGCCCGCCGTCCCGGCTGACGTAGAGGCCGGAGTCGGTCACCGCGGCCAGCGCGTCACCGTGGGCGACGAGCTCGCTGATCGCGACGTCGGGGAAGGGCAGCACCGTCCAGGTGGCCCCGGCGTCGGGCGTGTGCACGATGCGGCCGGAGTAGCTGGGGTCGAGGGTGACCTTGCCGGCGGCGCCGTTGAGGGCCACGTAGAACCCGCCGGGCGTGGTCGTGTCGGCCACGGGGATGCCCCAGCCGTCGGCGACGGGCATGCTGCGCACCCGCTGCCAGGTGACGCCGTAGTCGGTGGTGACGAACGGGTGCACGCCGGACCCGGCCATCGCCAGGCCCGTCCCCGGGGTGGTGGGGGAGGTGGCGAGCTCGCGGGCCGCGCCCGAGAGCCCGACCTGCTCCCACTCGCCCGGCTGGTCCGTGCCCTCGGACTGCACGCCGCCGGTCCCGGTCAGGGTGCGGCCGGTCACGGTCGCGCGGGCGTCGAGCCGGTAGGTGCCGGGCTCGTCGAGCGGCACGGTGCCGCGGTACCAGCCGGGGCTGGTGCTGACGGCGGTCAGCGCGGCGGTGTACTTCTCGCCGGACGGCGCGGTCGCCGTCGCGGTGGGCGTCGCCTCGGGTGCCATGGGCGCGTAGACGAAGACCTCGGTGGAGCCGGTCGCCAGGGTCGGCGAGGACTGCACCTGCAGCGGCCGCACGTAGGCGGCGTACGGGATGCGCACGGTGGAGCCGTCCGAGACGGCGCCGACGACGACGCCGGAGGTCTCGGTGCCGCCCGCGTCCGGGGTGCTGGTGTCCGGGGTGACCGTGAGGTCGACCGAGGCACTGCGGCCTGCCGGGATCTTGACCTGGCGCGCGGAGAGCTCGGCCTTGCCGGTGCTCGTCGCGGCGGACTTCGCCGACAGCTTGACCGTCACGGCCTTGGCGCCGGAGTTGCGCAGCACGACGGTGCTGGTCCGGGCGGGCTTGCCGCCCATGTCGGCCAGCCCCAGGGAGACGGCGTCGGGGGCTGCCGTGACCTTCTGGTCCACGGCGGCGGCGACGTCGAGCTTGCCGGCGCCCTGGGCGGACGGCGACACGTCGGCGTCGTCGGACCCCAGCGGCTGCGCGCTGCCGATGAGGGTCGCGCGGAGCTGCTCCGCGGTCTGCTCCGGCCGCGCCTGGGCAAGCAGGGCGGCCGCCCCGGCGACGTGCGGCGCGGCCATCGAGGTGCCGGACATCCGGTACTTGTCGCCGTCCACCCCGAACATGGCCGGGATGTCGGACATGATCTCGAAGCCGGGCGCCACGATCTCGGGCTTGAGCGTCATGGCGTCGCTCGGGCCGCGGGAGCTGAAGTCGGTGATCGTGTCGCTCACGTCGACCGAGCCGATGGTGCCCGAGACGGTGCCGGCCGCGACCTCGGACTTGAAGGTCTGGTACTGGGCCGAGCTGATGTTCATCATGACCAGGGACTCGCGGCGCAGGTCGAAGCCGCCGCCGGCCAGGATGTTCGCGGACCCCTGGGGGCCCGCGCCGCCGTCACCGGCGGGGTCGGTCGGGCTCGGCGTGTAGAGCAGGGCGCCCACGGCCCCGTGCTCCTCGGCGAGCTGGGCCTGCAGCAGGTGCAGGCCCTCCACCTGGCCCAGGGACTTCACGGTCATGCTCTGCATGACGACGATCGCGCCGCGCACGTCGCCCGCCTGCTCGTAGTCCTCCTCGTCGAAGCCGTCGCCGACGTCGACCAGGCGGCCCGTGATCCCCTCGGCCGGCGGGTTGGCCGACATCGGGAAGCGGGTCACGTCCAGCGGGCGGGGGGCGTCGCCCTCGCGGGCACCGTCGAGGGTCAGGGTCGGGTCGGCGACGCCGGTCACCTGCGCGCCGACGGCGATGACGCCCTCGGCGGCGGCCGGCGAGCTGACGCTCTGGTCGTACGGTCCGGCGTTGCCGGCCGCGGCCACGACCACGACGCCCTGCCGCACGGCGGCGGTGGAGGCGCGGCCCAGCGGGTCGGTGCCGTCGCCGGGCGTGCCGAGGCTCATGTTCACGACGTCGGCCGGGTGGTCGCCCAGCGGGTCCGTCGCGGCCTCCAGGGCGAGCAGCAGGTCCTCGGTGGTGCCGCCGCCGTTCGCGTCCATGGCCTTCCACGCCGTGAACGTCACGTCGGGCGCCATGCCGGTCAGGTTGTCGCCGCCCGCGCCGACGATGCCGGCCACGTGCGTGCCGTGCATGTGGTCGTCCATCGGGTCGGCGTCGTCGTTGACGAAGTCGTAGCCGTCGACCACGCGGTACCCGGGGCCGAACCCGCCGCCGAGGTCGGCCAGCGTGTAGTCGATGCCCGTGTCGATGATCGCCACGGTGCGGCCCTCGCCCGTGACGGGTGCGCCGTCCGCGTCCTTGCGGTCCCAGACCTGCGGGGCGCCGGTGGCGGGGATGTTCGCCTCGTCGCCGAGGATGCGCACCGCGGCGCTCTCGGTGACGCGCGCGACGCCGGGGGCGGAGCGCAGCTCGGCCAGGTCCGCGGGGTCGACGGAGGCGACGACGGCGGACAGCAGGCCGGTGACGGACTCGGGCTTGTCGAGCTCGACGCCCCGCTGCTCGGCCCAGGACGTGACGCCCCCCTGGGCGTCCTCGACCTCGTCGACGGCGGCGCGGTACTCGGCGGCGAAGGCGCTGCGCGCCCGAGCGCTACCGGCGCCCGTCGCGGTACGTGCGGCGGCGACCGCCTCCTGGCCGACGACGTCGGCGGCCGTGGGGGAGTCGAGCTCGATGATGACGCGCACCGGATCGGCGTCGGGTGCGGCGGCCGGGGCCGCGACGGCGGCTCCGGGTGACAGGACCAAGGAGGCCGAGACGAGGGTGCTCCCGAGGAGGAGACCCCGGCGACGGCCGGAGGGCAGAGGTTGCATGAGGGCTGTCTAGCCCGCGCTACCCTGTGCGGGCAATGGGCGTAATGGCCGGAATTGGCCACTGGCCGGTACCGGCCGCAAGGTTTTACACGGACGTCACGCGGGAGGGCGCTTTTCACCCCGCCCGGCCGACACCCCTAGAGCCAGCCCTTGCGGACCGCCTGCACCCCCGCCTGGAAGCGGTTGGCCGCGCCCAGCCGGCGCAGCAGGTCCGCGCTGCGCCGCCGCAGCGTCCGCTCCGAGAGCCCGAGCTCGCGCGCGATCGCCTCGTCCTTGGCGCCCGAGCCGAGCAGCGCGAGCAGCGCCCGGTCGTCCTTGCCGGGCCCGCGGTCCGGGGGAGCGGTGCCCTCCAGGCTGTCGGACGCCGGGATCTCCACGGCGTCGGCCCACACCGCCTCGAAGGCCGCGACCAGCAGGTCGACCAGCGGCCCGCCCTCGACGACGACGGCCGCCGGCCGCAGCGCGTCGAGATCCGAGCTGACCAGCGCCGTGCGCCGGTCGGCGATGGCCAGCTTGGTGGGCAGGGTCCGCGCGATCCGGGCCTGCTCGCCCACCGACGCCGCGTGCCGCAGCTCCGCCCACGCGCCGGGGATGTCCAGCACCTCCGCCGCGTACACGGCCCGCCACTGGACGCCGCGCGCCAGCGCGAGCGGCTCCACGGGGTTCTCGTCGGCGAGCACGTACGGCGGCCGGTCGAAGGCCATGAACTCGCCCGTCACCTCGTGCTCCAGGCGGGTGTACCAGGCGCCGATCAGCGCGGGGTCGTCGATCACGTGCACGCCAGCCCCGGAGCCCGCGGCGTCGGAGGCCTGCTCGAACAGGCCGGCCAGGTCCGGGATCGTCGCCCGGACCCGGTCGAGCTGCGCGGCGGTGCGGTCCGTGAGCGCCCGCAGCGCCACGCGCGGGTCGACCGCCGTGTACTCGCCGTCGCCCCCGGCGGTGCGGTTGATCAGCCCGGCCGCGCGCAGGCGCGCCAGCATCCCGGCCGGGTCGGTGCCCTCCAGCGGCACGTCCTGCGCGACGTCGTCCACCCCGACGGTGCCCTGGGCCAGCACGTACCGGTAGACCAGCCGGGTGTCGTCGTCGATGCCGACAGCCTCGAAGTCGCTGTCGAGGTCGGGCTCGGGATCCAGGGGCATGGGGGTCAGCGTAGGTCAGGCGTGCGCGCGGGACCGGGCAGGCCGGGCGGCGCCGTCCGACGTCGGCCAGGGGCGGGTGAAATTGCCCGGCGCGCGGCGGGCCGCCCACTAATCTGAGCGACAAGAATCACTGATTTTCATGCTGTCCGGCCGTGGTGACCCGCGAAACAGGAGAAAAGATGGCGAACCTGACCATTATCGAGACGTCACCCGACCCCGAGACGCACGTTCCCGGGCCGCGGTGGCCGTCCATCGCGGTGTGGATCCGCTCGCTCGGGCAGAGCCGCCTCGGCGCCCTCCTGCTCCTGGTCGGAACCCTCGCGGCCATCCTCTGGGCGAACATCTCCTACGAGTCGTACAGCGAGTTCTGGGAGACGCACCTCAACCTCGGGGTGGGCGACTTCCAGCTCGAGTTCACGCTGCACGCCCTGGTCAACGACGCGCTCATGGCGATCTTCTTCTTCACCGTCGGCCTGGAGGTGCGGCGCGAGTTCGCGATCGGCGAGCTCACGAGCTGGTCGCGCGCCATGGTCCCCGTCGCCGCCGCCGTCGCCGGGCTCGTCGTGCCCGCCGTGCTCTACGTGCTCATCGCGCGCGGCTCCGGCTGGGAGCACGCCTGGGGGGTCGTCATCTCGACGGACACGGCGTTCGTCGTCGGCGCGCTCGCGCTGATCGGGCCACGCGCGCCCGGCCGGCTGCGAGTCTTCCTGCTGGCGCTCGCGGTGGTCGACGACATCGGCGCCCTGAGCATCATCGCGCTCGTCTACACCGAGAACTTCGACCCGCTCCCGCTGGTGATCGCCGCCGTGGGCCTGGTCGGCGTCTACCTCACCCGGTACGTGCCCACCGGCCGCGGGCCGATCTACGCCACGCTCTCGATCGTCGTCTGGGCGGCGTTCCTGGCCTCCGGCGTGCACCCGACGCTCGCCGGCGTGGCCATCGCGCTCCTGGTGCCGGTCTACCGGCCCAGCCGGCGCGACGTCGAGCACGCGCTGACCCTGGCGCGCACGTTCCGGCAGTCGCCGAACAGCGACTACGCGCGGGCCGCGGCGAACAGCCTGCGCGAGTCGATCTCGATCAACGAACGGCTGCAGTCGGCGTACGCCCCGTACGTGGCGTACGTGATCCTCCCGCTGTTCGCGCTGGCGAACGCGGGCGTGCAGATCAACGCAGAGATCCTGGCCGCGGCGGCCAGCTCGGCCATCACCTGGGGCATCATCGTGGGCCTCGTGGTCGGCAAGTTCATCGGCGTGCTGGGCACCGGGACGGTCATGCGCGTGTTCCGCCTCGGGGACCTCGGGCCCGGGCTGACGCTCGACCGGCTCGCCGGCGGCGGCGCGCTGTGCGGCATCGGCTTCACGATCTCGCTGTTCATCGTGGACCTCGCGATCGAGGACCCCGCGGTGCAGAACGAGGCGCGGGTGGGCGTGCTCACGGCATCGGTGGTCGCGTTCCTGCTCGCCGCCGTCATCTTCAAGATCTCGGACCGCGTGCACCCGTCCAAGGAGGCGGGGGCCACGCTGCTGCGCCCCGTCGACCCGGCCCGGGACCACGTCTTCGGCCCGGCGGACGCGCCGTACACGCTGGTGGAGTACGGCGACTTCCAGTGCGGCTTCTGCTCCAAGGCCTCGGGCGCCATCCAGGAGGTGCACCGCGAGATCGGCGACCGGCTGCGGTACGTCTGGCGGCACGCGCCGCTGGACCGGTACCACCCGAACGCCGTCGCGGCCGCCGAGGCGGCGGAGGCCGCCGCCATGCAGGGCAAGTTCTTCGACATGGAGCGCAGCCTGCTGCTGGACCAGGAGAACCAGCTCCCCTCGGACATCGTCCGGCGGGCCGAAGAGCTCGGGCTCGACGTCGAGCGGTTCGAGCGGGACCTGACCTCCCCGGAGGTGGCGGGCCGGGTGCGCGACGACGTGCTCGACGCCGAGGCGATGGAGGTCACCGCCGTGCCGACGTTCTTCGTCAACGGCCGCCGGCACACGGGCCCGTACGACGCGCAGTCGCTCATCCACGCCCTGGAGAACACGGCCCCGGTGGCGCAGGCCGTCCCGAACGACTGAACGTGTCAGACGTACAGGTCACTCGACGCTGCGGGTGGCCGACAGCGTCGAGGAGATCACGCCCGAGCGCGGTTACGAGCTGCTGGCCGAGAAGCGGGCGCGCGGCCCGGTCAAGAAGAAGACCGCGAAGAAGGCC
>NZ_JBHWZO010000267.1:0-8110 GCF_042728455.1 Promicromonospora sp. NPDC060204 | reverse complement strand
GCTCCGGAGCAACAAATAGCCAGCACTCAACGGTTTCGCGGGGCGGGGGTGGGGGTGGGGGCTGGGGTTACCAGCGGCCCAGGCGGTCGCTCAGGAGGGCTATCGCGATCGGGCCCGCCGTGGACGTGCGCAGGACGTGGGGCCCCAGGCGGGCCGTGGTCGCACCAGCCTCCGCGAGCAGGGCGACCTCGGCCTCCGAGATCCCGCCCTCGGGTCCGACGACGAGGAGCAGGGCGCCGGCGTCGGGCAGCGCGACCGCCGACAGGCCCGTCGTCGCCTCCTCGTGCAGCACGACCACGGCGCCGCCCGCTGCGACCACCTCGCGCGTGCGGGCCGCGAGCTGCTTGGTGCTCAGGGACACGTCGACGTCGGGGATGCGCGCCCGGCGGGCCTGCTTCGTGGCGGCCCGCACGGTGCTGACCCAGCGGGCCCGCGACTTCGCGGCGCGGTCCCCGCGCCACACCACCACGGACCGTTCGGCCTGCCACGGGATGATCGCGTCCACCCCGGTCTCCGTGGCGGCCTCGATCGCCATCTCGTCGCGGTCGCCCTTGGCGAGGGCCTGGACGAGCGTCACGACGACGTCGGGCACGGGCTCGACGACGGCCTGCTCGACGCGCAGGTGCACCTCGGCGCCGTGCACGGCCTCGACGACGGTCCGCAGGCGCACGCCGGCGCCGTCGACCACGTCGATCCGCTCCCCCGGCCCGCGCCGCTGGACGACGCCGGCGTGCCGGCCCTCGGCGCCGTCGAGCACGTAGAGCGCGCCCGCGCCGTACTCGGACAGCGGGTGCGCGGCGGACGCCTCGGCGAGAAAGACTGGCGCGCTCATGGGTGCGCGGTCAGCGCCCGCTGAGCTTGTCGCGCAGGCGCGAGAAGACGCCGCCCTGGACCGTGGCGAGCCGCGGCTCGGGCCGCTCCTCGCCGCGCAGCGTCGCGAGCTGCTGCATCAGCGCGGTCTGCTCCTCGTCGAGGTTCGTGGGGACGTGGACCTCGATGTGCACGTTGAGGTCGCCGCGCCCGTTGGAGTGCAGGTGCCCCACGCCGAGACCCTTGAGGGTCATGACCTGGCCGGGCTGCGTGCCCGGTCGCAGGTCGATCTCTTGCAGGCCGTCCAGCGTGTCGAGCTCGAGCACGGTGCCGAGCGCGGCCGCCGTCATCGGCACCTGGAGGGTGCAGTGCAGCTCGTCGCCGCGCCGCACGAACGTGTCGTGCGCGCGCTCGCGGATCTCGACGTAAAGGTCGCCGGCGGGGCCGCCACCGGGGCCCACCTCGCCCTGCGCGGAGAGCTTGATGCGCGTGCCGGTGTCGACGCCCGCGGGCACGTTGACCGCGACGGTGCGCCGCGAGCGCACCCTGCCCTCGCCGGAGCAGTCGGTGCAGGGCTCGGGGATCACGGTGCCGAAGCCGCCGCAGGCGGAGCACGGCTGGTTGGTCATGACCTGGCCGAGGAACGAGCGGGCGACACGCTGCACGGAGCCGCGGCCCTGGCAGACGTCACAGGTGCGGGCGTGGGTGCCCGGCCGCGCGCCGTCGCCGCCGCAGGTGTTGCAGACCACCGCGGTGTCGACCTGGATCTCGCGCTTGGCGCCGAACACGGCCTCGGCGAGGTCG
This sequence comes from Promicromonospora sp. NPDC060204, assembly GCF_042728455.1. Taxonomy (NCBI): domain Bacteria; kingdom Bacillati; phylum Actinomycetota; class Actinomycetes; order Micrococcales; family Promicromonosporaceae; genus Promicromonospora; species Promicromonospora sp. NPDC060204. Next base: position 6,496 of record NZ_JBHWZO010000267.1, on the reverse strand, counting down.
AGGTCGAGGCGCACGAGTGCGTCGTTGCCGCGCCGGGCGCGCGGGACGGGCCCGGTCGGCTGCCCGCCGCCGAAGAAGGTCTCGAAGATGTCCTGGAACCCGAACCCGGCGCCGAACCCGCCGCCCGCGCCGCCGCCGGGGGACGTCGGGTCGACGCCCATGTCGTACTGCTGGCGCTTGTCGGGGTTGGACAGCACCTCGTACGCGCGCGCGACGTCCTTGAACCGGTCCTCGCCCGCGTCGCCGGCCACGTCCGGGTGCAGCTCGCGGGCCAGCTTGCGGTATGCCTTCTTGATCTGCTCGGGCGAGGCGTCGCGCGGAACACCGAGAATCTCGTAGTAGTCGGTCACAGGTCTCTCTTTGTGGGGAGGTTTGTGGAAGTTCGGGTCAGCCAGGCAGCACTCGCGACAGGTAGCGCGCGACGGCGCGGACCGCGGCGATGGTGCCCGGATAGTCCATACGGGTGGGGCCGATCGAGCTCAGGATCGCGACGGTGTCGCCGTCGGACGAGCCGTAGCCGGACGTGACGACGGAGGTCTCCGCCAGTCCCGCCAGCCGGTTCTCGTGCCCGATGCTCACCGCCACCTTGGCGTCGTCGGTCATGTCGGTGAGGAGGCCGAGCAGGACGACCTGCTCCTCGAGCGCCTCCAGGACGGGCCGCAGGCCCTGCTCGAAACGCATGCCGGACCGTGCCAGGTTGGCCTGGCCGGTCAGCACGATCCGTTCCTCGCTCTCCTCGGCGAGCGCGGCGGTGACCACCTCGGCGACGGCCGTCGCCAGCGGGCGGTGCTCGGCCGGCATCGCCTCGGCGACCCCGGCGAACACGTCACCGAGGTCGGCGAGCCGGCGGCCGGCGGTCGCCGCGTTCAGGCGGGCGCGCAGCTCGCCGAGCGTGCCGTCGTCCAGGTCGACCGGCACGTCGAGGAAGCGCTGCTCCACCCGGCCGGTGTCCGTGATGACGACGACGAGGAGCCGCCCCTCGGCCGTCGGCACGAGCTCCAGGTGCCGCAGCCCGGACCGCCGCAGCGACGGGTACTGCACCACGGCGACCTGGCCGGTGAGCTGGGCGATGAGCCGCCCGGCGCGGGCCACGACGTCGTCCAGGTCGACCGCCTCGGAGAGGAAGGTCTCGATGGCCCGCTTCTGCGGGACGGACAACGGCCGGACCTCGGCGAGCTGGTCCACGAAGAGGCGGTAGCCCTTGTCGGTGGGGATGCGCCCCGCCGAGGTGTGCGGCTGGGCGATGAGCCCGGCCTCCTCCAGGGCGGCCATGTCGTTGCGGACCGTGGCCGGGGAGACGCCGAGCTGGTGGCGCTCCGTGAGGATGCGCGAACCGACGGGCTCCCGTGTGCGGACATAGTCCTCCACGATGGCCCGCAGGACATCGAGTCTGCGTTCCTCGCTCACCGCGCTCACCTCCGTCCCCAGGTAGAACGTCCGGGACGTGCACCCGGGTTCCGGCCCGCTCACCGACACTGCCTTCCAGCACTCTCACCGACCGAGTGCCAATCCTACGCGGCACGCGCCACCCGCCGGGTCGCCGACCCGCCGCACGCCGTGCGCACCCGGGCCGGCCACGCCGTCCCGCCCCGGCGAACACGCGGCTGACCTGCATGTCCTACCGTTCGCCGAGGGCTGAGCACCGAGCATAGGGCGATGCCTTAGGCGCGCCCACCCCGCACCGCGAACCCGTAGGAAAAGATGCGGCGACCGCCCGATCCGCGCGACGTACCTCACAGACGAACCTGGAATCACTGCCGGCGAGGGGCCGGCGGTGACACCAGGAGGAACACCATGTTCGGTTTTTCGGACTACGCCGAGTACCGCCGCAACGAGCAGGAGACCGACCAGCGCAACGAGCGGGCCCGTGTGGCCCGTGAGCAGAAGGACGCGGCCCGCCGTCAGGCCGCCGTGCGGCGCACCGCCGAGCGCGGCGCCCGGGCGGCCGACGCCGTCCGGCCGCGCGTCGCCTGATCCCGCGGGGAGGGCGACCGTGCCGGGCAGCGGGCCGGCCCACGGAGACGGCGGGCAGGCCGACGGAAAAGAGCGGAACGACCACGGACCGGCATGGGACGATGAGCCCATGCCGGTCCCCCGTGCCCGCCTGGTGGGCCGAGCCCCCGAGCTCGGCGCGCTCGAGGCCGCTCTCGCCGACGTCCGCGCGGGCGGCAGCCGCACCCTGGTGATCGCCGGCGAGGCCGGGATCGGCAAGACCCGCCTGCTCGACGAGCTCACCTCCCGGGCCGACGACGCCCACGTGATCGTCGGCCAGTGCGCCGACGAGGGCTCCGGGCCCCTCCCGTACGCCGCCCTGGTCGGACTCCTGGCCGGCGTTGTCCGGACGATGGGCCCCGAGGCGGTCGTCGCCGCGGCCGGACCCTCGGCCGGCGCCCTGTCCGCCCTCGCCCCCCAGCTCGTCGCACCCGCGCCCGATGCCGGGGCCGACCGCGTCCCCGAGGTCCTCACCGACCTGCTCGCCGGGCTCGCGGGCGAACGACCCGTCGTGGTGGTCATCGAGGACCTGCACTGGTCCGACGACGTCACGCGCGCCGTCGCGCTCCGCCTCGCCCGCACCACGCCCCCCGGGCTGCTCCTGCTGCTCACCTACCGCAGCGACGACGTCTCGCGCGCGCACCCCCTCCGCGTCGTCCTGGCCGAGCTCGACCGGGCGCGGCTCACCACGCGACTCGAGCTGACGCGCCTGGGCGAGCCCGAGGTCCACGAGATGGCGCAGGACCTGCTCGACGTCGGCCTCGACGCCGAGCAGCTCGCCGACCTGGCGGACCGCAGCGAGGGCGTCCCCTTCTACGTCGAGGAGCTGGTCGGTTTTCTCGGCACCGACCTGCCCGACTCCCTGCGCGACATCCTCCTGCTGCGCTACTGGAACCTGAGCCGGGAGGCCCGGTCGCTGTGCCGCGTGGTCGCCGCCGCCGGCCCGCGCGTCTGGTACGACGTGCTCGACGACGTCCTGGCGGACGCCTCGACCGGCCCGGGACAGCACGCCCCGCAGACCGGAGCCGAGGCGGAGGAGACCGTCCGCGAGGCGGTCGAGGCCCAGGTGCTGGTGGTCACCGAGGTCGGGTACGCCTTCCGGCACGCGCTGGTCCAGGAGGCCGTGTACGCCGAGCTGCTGCCCGGCGAGCGGCACCGCCTGCACGCCGCGTACGCGCGGGCCCTGGAGCGCGCCCTCGTCCGGCGCGCCCACTCGGTGGCGAAGCTGTCCCGCATCGCCGACCACTGGTGGCGCGCGGGGCTGCCGGACAAGGCGCTGGCGGCGGCCGTCGAGGGGCACCGGACGGCCGCGGCGGGCGCGGCGTCGTCCACCGCGGTCGCGCTGGGCGAACGGGCCCTGGAGCTCTGGGAGCAGGTGCGCGAACCGGAGGCCGTCGCCGGGCTGCCGCACCACGAGCTGCTGCGCTCGGTCGCCGAGGTCCTGCGCGGCTCGACCCGGACCGCCCGCGCCCTGGCAGTGGCGCACGAGGCGATCGCCGAGTGGCCCGAGGACGACCCGGCGGGACTCGTCGGCATGCTCTCCGACGCGGCGCTCATCGCGGGCCACGCCGGCTCGGACGAGGGGCCCGAGCTCATCGAACGGGCCCTGGCGCTCGTCGAGCCCGGCCGGGACGACGTCGTGCGCGGCCAGCTCCTGATGCTGCGGGCGCGCCGCGCGATGCTCGGCGGCAGGCCCCGGGAGGCGATCGAGGCCGCGACGGCTGCCCACGACGCCGCCCGTGCGATCGGCGACGCCGAGGTCGTGTCCGTCACGCTGAACCTGCGGGGCGTGAGCCGGGTGCAGCTCGGCGACACCGGCGGCTTCGCGGAGATCGACGCCGGCCGCGAGGCGGCCGGGGACACCTGGCACGGGCTGAGCCGGTACTACGTCAACGGGTCGGACGCCCGGCTCGTCGTGGGTGACTGGGGCCGGGCGGCGGAGATCGCCGAGGAGGGGATGGGTGCCGCGCGTCGGCACGGCTCGTCCGACTCGACCCGGCTCATGATCGAGGGAAACCTCGCCGAGGCACAGATCGGGCGCGGCGACTGGGCCGAGGCCGCCGCCTGGTACGAGCGCACGATCCCGCCGATCCACGACAGCGTGTACTCCGCCTACCTCAGCGAGCGCCGGATCTGGCTCATGATGTGGCGCGGCGAGGTGGAGCAGGCGCAGGCCGAGGCGCGCCGCAGGGCCCCGAGCTGGGAGCGGTTCGGGCGCCTGGAGGAGCAGATCAGGTCGCGCACCAGCGTGACGCTGGCGGAGCTCGCGCTGCTGCGCGACGATCCGGCCGAGGCCCTGGAGCGCATGTCGGTGGTGGTCGCCTCGGACCGCCCGTGCATGCTGGCCTACGATCTGCAACAGCTCGGCGTGGCGGCCCAGGCGATCGCCCGGCTGGGCGCCGCCGGGCAGGACGTCGACGACGCCCCCTACCGCGCGGCCCTCGCCGCGTGCGCGCGCTGGCCGACGTTCCCGTTGTGGTCGGCGCTGTTCGAGGCGGAGCTCGGGACCGGACCCTGGACGACGGTCGCCGACCTGCCCGGTCCCGGACCCGTGCACCTGCGCCCGTACGCGCTGTACCGCGAGGGTGCGCGGCTGCTCGACGTCGCCGACCGGGCCGGGGCCCGGGCGGCGCTCGGCTCGGCGGTCGTGGAGGCGGAGAAGATCGGTGCGGGACTGGTCGTCCGGCAGGCGCAGGGCCTGATCGACCGCGCGGGCCTGGTGGAGGGGGCGGCCGGCCCTCCGCCGTCGGGCGCGGGGACGGACGCGCTCACCGCCCGCGAGCGGCAGGTGCTGGCCCTGGTGGCCGAGGGCCTGACGAACGGGCAGATCGCCGAGCGGCTGTTCATCTCGGCCAAGACCGCGTCGGTGCACGTCTCGGCGATCCTCCGCAAGCTCGGCGTCGCCACCCGCACGGAGGCGGCGCTTCGCGCGAGCCGCTGACCCGACCCGCCTACCCCGCCCGCCCCGCCCTCCCGGCCTCGTTGAGTGCGGGCTATCTGCGCCGAATGACACTCCGGGAGCACGGATATCCAGCACTCAACGGGAGGGGCGACCTAGGCTCGCCGCGTGGTCGACGAACGGTATGGAGCCGATGTGCTGTCCCCCCAGTTCCCTGGCGCGCAGCGAGGGCGGCGGCCGACGTCGCAGCCCACGCCCGCCGAGCTGGGCCTCGTGGTCGAGGAGGTCGAGACCGGCTGGGTCGGCGCCGTGGTGCGCGTCGAGAAGTCGGGCGGCATGCACGTGGTGGTCCTGGAGGACCGCCGCGGACGCACCCGCACCTTCCCGCTCGGCCCGGGGTTCTGGGTCGAGGGCAAGCCCGTCGTGCTCACCGCGCCCGTCGTGAACCGCGCGCCGGCGCAGCCCACCCGCACGGCCTCCGGGTCCGTCGCGGTGCACGGCGCCCGGGCGCGCGTCGCCCGCGGCAGCCGCATCTGGGTGGAGGGCAAGCACGACGCCGAGCTCGTGGAGAAGGTCTGGGGCGACGACCTGCGGATCGAGGGCGTGGTGGTCGAGATGCTCGACGGCGTGGACCACCTCGCCGAGCGCCTCGCCGAGTTCGGGCCCGACGCCGAACGGCGGGTCGGCGTGCTCGTGGACCACCTGGTGCCCGGGTCGAAGGAGCAGCGGCTCACCGACGAGGCGCTGCGCACCGTCCCCACGGGGACCGTGCTGGTGCTGGGCCACCCCTACGTCGACGTGTGGCAGGCCGTGCGCGCCGAGCGCCTCGGGCTCGAGCGCTGGCCCGTGATCGACCGCGGTACCGAGTGGAAGCTGGGCATCCTGCGGTCCCTGGGCTGGCCTGCGCAGACGCAGGCGGACGTCGCCCGCGGCTGGCAGCGGATCCTCGGCACCGTGCGCGACTTCCGGGACCTCGACCCGGCGCTGCTCGGCAGGGTCGAAGAACTTATCGATTTCGTGACCCTCTCGTAAGGCGCAGCCTCTACGGTTGGTCATATGTCCGAAAACCCGCAGGAGCCGCAGACTCCTCAGCAGCCCGGCCCGGCGCCGCAGCAGCCCGGCCCCGCACCTCAGCAGCCGCAGGACGCCCCGGCCTACGGGACGCCCCAGCCGCAGTCGCCCTACCAGGGTCCGCCGCCGGCCGGCCCCGCCTACTCCGGCGGCCCCTACCAGCCCCAGCCGCTCACCCCGTCGGACGAGCGCATGTGGACGGTCTTCGCCCAGGTCGGCGCCATCATCTTCTCGTTCGTGCCGCCGCTGGTGATCTGGCTGGTCTTCAAGGACCGCAGCCGGTTCGTGGAGCAGGAGGCGAAGGAGTCGCTGAACTTCACGATCACCGTGATCATCGCGAACGTGGCGCTCGCGATCATCGCCGCGGTCACGTTCGGCCTCGGCACGATCCTGTACATCGTGCTCATCGCCGCGGTCGTGTTCCAGATCCTGGCTGCCGTCGAGAACGGAAAGGGCGCGCCCTACCGCTACCCGGTGAACATCCGCTTCATCAAGTAGCCGGCGTCCGCCGAGTCAGCATGCTGGTCGGCGACC
>NZ_JBHWZO010000266.1:0-8360 GCF_042728455.1 Promicromonospora sp. NPDC060204 | reverse complement strand
TGGGTAACGGAGACGTAGCACTGCTACCTCTCCGTTACCCACCCCCAGGGATAACGTCTCCCCCGGACCTCAGGCGAGGTGCCAGACCTCCTGCATGTCGCGCCAGCCCTCGCCCGGCGCGGCGTCCTTGCCGAACGCCGTCTGGCACGGGTCGGTGTGCGTCCACCACTCCTGCGTCACCGGATCCTCCGCGATCCGCGCCATGTCGGCCGCGTGGTCGTCGCCGGTGTACTCGTAGTAGGCGAACAGCGTGTCCTCCAGCATGAAGATCGTGTAGTTGTGCACGTTGCAGGCCTGGAGCGTCGCCTCGACCTGCGGCCAGACGGCGGCGTGCAGGCGCAGGTACTCCTCGCGCTTCTCGGGGACCACGTCGACCACGAGACCGTGCCGCTCGACCTGCCGTTCTACCTGTCGGTTCACGGGTCGGCACGGTACCAGGTACGTCCGACGACGCGGCTGGTCAGCGGCCGAGACGGACGGTCAGAGGCCGATGGTGACCGGCTCGTCGGGCAGCGCGTCCGACCGTTCGGCGGCGAGCAGCGTGGCGAGCAGGGACGGCAGGTCGCGGGGCCCGAAGAACTCGCCGTCGCCCGGGGCGTCCAGGTCGGCGCGCGACCACCACCGCGCGTCGACGATCCCCTCGGTGTCCGGATGCCCCGGCGTGCCCGGCGCGAGGCCCGACGACGGGTCGAAGGCCTCGGTGCGCACGAGGTAGAAGTCCTCGTGCACGCCCCTGAAGTCGGACCGGGCGAAGCCCGGGTACTCGACCTGGCGGGTCCACACCGGCGCGAGCGGCCCGGCGGGCACGACGAGCCCGACCTCCTCGAAGAGCTCGCGGCGCAGCGCCTCCTCGACGGTCTCCCCGGCCTCGACCCCGCCGCCCGGCCCGATCCAGACGGTGCCCTCCTCGATCGCGTGCGCGACGAGCAGGATGCGGTCGTCGGCGTCGAGGACGAGGCCTCGGCACTGCCGGCGCAGCGGTCGCGACGGGTCAGGAAGCAGAGGGTCAGGAAGCGAAAAATCAGGCAGCGGAGGGTTCGGGAGCGTGGGCATCCGGGGACCGTATCGCGGGGCACCGGGCGCGGCCAGGTCATTCCGGGCTCCGCGCGCCAGGGGCGGCCCAGCCGGTCGGCGTCCGCCAGACCCGTGCGGCCTCAGCCCCGGCCCACCGTCCGATCCGTTGTCCCCGCCGCCGCCCCGATCAGCCTCGGACCCTCCGCGAGGCGACGCCGGTACGCGGCCGGGCTGACGTCGAACGCGCGCGTGAACGCGGTGCTCAGCGCGAACCCGCTGGAGTACCCGACGCGCTGGGCCACGGCGTCGAGCGTGAGCGAGCGGTCGACGAGGAGGTCGCGCGCGAGGGCGAGCCGCCAGCTCGTCAGGTACCGCAGCGGCGGTGTGCCGACGCGCTCGGTGAACCGCGCGGCGAGGGTCGCGCGGGAGACGGCGGCCCGCCGGGCGAGGTCGGCGACGGTCCAGGCGCGCTCGGGCTCGGCGTGCATCGCCCGGAGCGCCGCGCTCACCACGGGGTCGCCGACGCCGCCCAGCCAGCTCGGCCGGGTCGGCGGATGCGCGGCGGTCCAGGCGCGGATCGACTCGATGGTCACCACGTCGACCAGGCGGTCGAGCACCACGCTCTGGCCGAGGTCGTCGCGCGCGATCTCCCGCGCCAGGTGACCGACGAGCGCCGGGTCCAGCGCACCCGCCTCGACCACGGCGGCGTCGGGCAGCACCTCGGTGACGAACCGGCCCACGCTGCCGACGTCGGCGTAGGAGGCGACGATCATCCGGTCCGGGCCGTCGGCGTCGTTGCCCCAGTGCCGCAGCCCGTGCGCGAGGGCCAGGTCGAGCGGGGCGCCGTCCGGCGTGACGCAGCGCTGGCCGGGTTCGATGATCGCGACCGTCGCGCTGCCCGCGGCGTCGGCCACCCGGTAGGGCAGCGGGCCGCGGACCAGCGCGACGTCCCCCGTGCGCAGCTCGTGCACGACGCCGCCGGCCTCCAGCAGGCCGCCGCCCGAGGTGACGATCACGACCGTGAGCGCGGCCTCGTCCTCGACCCGCACCGCCCAGGGCGCGCGCATCGACATCAGGAGCGTGAAGGCGCCCTCGGCGTGCGGGTGCGCGAGGAGCTGCGACAGCGGGTCCATCCCCCAACACTAGACGCTGGGACATGGGTTGTGGATTCTCAGCTATTCAGAATCCAGGCGCCCGACGCTTCGATAGGCCTATGGCCACCTCAGAGAACACAACACAGACCACCACGACCACCGCGCCGATCCTCGTCACCGGCGGCACCGGACGCACCGGCCGCCGCGTCGCCGACCGGCTCCGCGCCCAGGGCCACCCGGTCCGCATCACCTCGCGCTCGGCCGCCGCTCCCACGACGGTCCCCTTCGACTGGCACGACGACGCCGGCTGGGACGCCGCGCTGGACGGCACCTCCGCCGTCTACGTCTGCTACTCCCCCGACCTCGCCCTGCCCGGCGCCGACGCGGTGATCGACGCGTTCACCGCGCGCGCCGTCCGGCACGGCGTCGAGCGCATCGTCCTGCTCTCCGGCCGAGGCGAGGACGCTGCGCGGGCCTGCGAGGACCTCGCGCTCGCCGCCTCGGCCGCCACGACCGTGGTGCGCTGCTCCTGGTTCCAGGAGAACTTCAGCGAGCACTTCCTGCTCGACGGCGTGCTCGCCGGCCGCATCGCCGTCCCGGCCGACCAGGTGCGCGAGCCGTTCGTCAGCCTGGAGGACGTCGCCGATGTCGCCACCCTCGCGCTCACGAGCGACAAGCACGCCGGCGAGGTCCTGGAGCTGACCGGCCCCGAGGCCCTGACCTTCACGGAGGTCGCGCACGTGCTGAGCGCGGCAACGGGCCGGACGGTCGAGCATGTGCCGCTCACGCCCGCCGACTTCGTCGCCGAGCTCACCGCCGCGGGCGTGCACCCCGAGGAGGCCGAGGGTCTCGCCTGGCTCTTCCAGGAGGTGCTCGACGGGCGCAACACGGCGACCACGGACACGGTCGAGCGCGTGCTCGGCCGGCCCGCGACGTCGTTCGACGCCTTTGCGCGCCGGGCCGCGGCGGCCGGCGCCTGGGCGCTCCCCGCCTGAGGCCGACACGGCTGGGGGCCGGGCGGGGCGAGGACGACCGTCAGTGGTGGTGCCCGTGCCCGTCGGCGGGCACCACCGGCGTCGCCCCGGGCCGGGTCCACTGCGGCGTGGGCCGGCTCGTCGGCCCCCAGGTGGGCTCGCCGTCCGCGTCGGTGGCCCAGTACCAGCACGAGGTGTGACCCGCGGGCCAGCCGTCGGGCACGTCCTCCCAGGTCTCGCCGCGACCGTACGGCGTCATGTCGAGAAGGCCGAAGATCCCGGCGGCCGGCTCGTTGCCGCGGCCCGTGGTCCGGTAGGTGAGGTAGACGCGGTCGCCGTCGCGCAGGAAGGAGGCGATGTGGCCCATGTCGACGCCGAGGGGCGCGGGCAGGTCGCGCACCGAGTACCAGGGCTCGGTGTAGCCCATGAACTCCACGAACGGCGCGACCTCGGCCCAGGGCCCCTCAGTCAGCATCGCGAAGGACACGCCGCGCGCGCGGAGGTACGGGGCGGACTGCTGGATGTGCCAGGAGTTCATGGTGCAACCGGGGCACTGCCCGCTGATCGGGTCGCCGTCGTGCCACATGTGCTGGTAGACCACGAGCTCGTCGCGCCCCTGGAACAGGTCGGCGAACGGCACCGGGCCGTCGGCCCCGGTGACCGGGACGGTGCCGTCGAGCTCGAACATCGGCAGCCGGCGGCGGGCGGCCGCGAGCGCGTCGCCCGCGCGGGTGTGCGCCTTCTCCAGGGCCAGGAGCTCGTCGCGGGCGGCCTGCCAGGCGTCCCGGTCGACGACGGGCGGACGGGCGGGAGCGCTGGTCGTGACGGGCGTCTCGGTCATGGTGTCCTCCGGGGGATGCGGGCCGGGCGCCGCGGACGGGCGCCCGGGAGTACCGACGACGGCGGAGGCACGGACTCATCGCCCGTCACTGCCGGTCGAGGTCGATCACCTGCGTGGCGTACTCCCGCAGCAGCGGCCGGTTGGAGACGACGACCAGCACCCCGTCGCGGCTGCGCTCCACGACCCGCTGCACCAGCAGCCGCTCGGTCTCCACGTCCAGCGACGCGGACAGGTCGTCGATGACCCGGACCGCCGCCGGGTGCGCGAGCATCCGCGCCGCCGCGAGCCGGTGGAGCTGCCCGCCGGAGAGCCGGTGCCCGCTGGGCCCCACCTCCGTGTCGGCTCCGTCGGTGAGGTGCGGCAGGTCGCGCGAGAGCGTGCTGGCCTCCAGCGCCGCGTCGAGGTCGGCGCGCGGCCGGTCGAGCAGCACGTTCTCGTGGAGCGTGCCGCTGAACACGTGCGGCACCTGCGGCGTGTAGCCCGCCAGCGGCGGCGTGAACGCCTCGCCCGGGCCGCGCTGCTCGCCGAGGATCGTCACCGTCCCGGCCGACCTGGGGAGCAGCCCGAGCAGCGTCCGCACGAGCGTCGTCTTGCCCGAGCCGACCTGCCCCGTGATCAGCACGATGTCACCCGCCACAGCCGTGAGGCTGACGCCCGAGAAGCAGGGCGTGCCGTTCGGGTGCACGTAGGCCAGGTCGTCGACGACGAGCACCGGCGCGGCCCGCCCTGCGTCGCCGGACGGCGCGGCCCGCCCTGCGCCGTCGGACACCACGCCGTCGGGTACCACGCCGTCGGGTACCACGCCGTCGGCCACCGGGGTGACGACGGCGCGCGCCGCGCCGCTGGGCGTGAGCTCCGCGAGGCGGCCCCGGGTCACGGAGAAGCGCTGGTACCGGCTGACGAAGTTGCCGATCGCCGCGACCAGCGTGCCGAGGTTGCCGAGCGTGTAGACGAACAGCGCGAAGTCGCCGACCAGGAAGGTGCCGTCCTGGATGCCGTCCGCGACGACCACCATCACCAGCGCGGAGCCCAGCAGCGTCACGAACCCCTGGGTCGAGGCGAGGACGCCGCCGAACACGCCGTCGCGCACCGCGGCCCGACGTCGGGTCGCGTTGAGCTCCCGCACCCGGCCGCCGATCGCGGCCGCGGCGCCGGAGATCTTGATCGTCTCGATCCCGGCGAAGCACTCCCGCAGGAAGGCGGACACGCTGCTGGCGGCCGCGAGGTTGACGGCCCTCAGCCGCTTGATCTCCTTGCTCACCACGAACGCGATCACCGCGAGCGCCAGCGTGGGCAGCACGGCCAGCACCGTGACCCGGACGTCGATGACGAACAGCACGGCGAGCGAGCCGCCGCTGAGCACAAGCGCCGAGGTGACGAGCTGGAAGCCGCGCTTGCCGAGCACCTCGGCCACCTCGACCGTGTCCCCGCGGAACCGGGTGAGCACGTCGCCGGCGGGCACCTTGAGCGGCAGCGCGGCGGGCCGGGCGAACATCTGCCGGAGCAGGGTGGTGCGCACGTCGGTGTAGACGCGGTACCGGAAGACGGTGTCGACGGCCATCCACGCGGCGGCGCCGAGCGCGTTGGCGACCTTGAAGCCCACGTAGGCGAGTAGCGGCGCCAGCGGTACGCCCCAGAGGGCGTCGCTGCCGGGGAGCTGGTTGAGGAAGTCCCGCAGCGCGAGGCCGGGCACCAGGGCGCAGAGGAAGAAGACGATCCCGACCAGGACGTCGCCCACGAAGAGCCAGAGGTGACGCCGCGTGACGTGCACGAGGATCCCGAGCCGGCCCAGGTCCCGACGTGGTCGCTGCCCGGTCGCATGGCCGCCCGTCATACCGTCGCCCGGCATACCGTCGCCCTTCATACCGCCGCCCGTCATACCGTCGCCGCCCGGAGCAGCGCGGCGAAGCGGGACTTGCCGTCGGCCAGGAGCTCGGCGCGCGGGCCGTACTCGACGACCCGGCCGTGGTCGACCACGAGGATGCGGTCGACGCGCTCGAGCGTGCTCAGCCGGTGCGCGATGACGAGCGACGTGCGGCTGCGCACCAGCGGGGCGAGCGCGCGGTCGAGGCGTTCCTCGGTGGTCGGGTCGAGCCGGGCCGATGCCTCGTCCAGGACGAGCACCGCCGGGTCGCGCAGCAGGGTGCGCGCCATCGTGAGCAGCTGCGCCTGCCCGGCCGACAGGCTGTGCTCGGTGATCTGCGTGTCCAGACCCTGCTCGAACTCCGCGAGCCACGGCCCGAGGCCGAGCTCGCCGAGCACGGCGAGGATCCGCTCGTCGGCGACGTCGGGGTCCAGCAGCGCGATGTTGTCGCGCACCGACGCGTCCAGCACGAACACGTCCTGGCTGACGAGCGCGACGTGCTCCCGGACCGACCGCAGGCTCAGGTCCTCGACGGAGCGGCCGCCCAGGCACACCGTGCCGGCGTCGGGCCGGGCCAGCCCGACGAGCAGCCGCGCGATCGTCGACTTGCCGCTCCCCGTGTGCCCCACGACGCCCACGCTGGTCCCGGCGGGCACCGCGAAGCTCACGTCCCGCAGCACGGGGTGGCCCGGGGTGTAGCCGAAGGTCACGCCGGAGAGCTCGACGCTCAGGGGCTCGCGCAGGGAATCGTCCAAGGGGTCGCCCAGGGGTTCGCCCGGCGTGCCGCTCGTGCCGAGCAGGGCGCCGCCGCCCTCCGGCTCGACGTCGACCGCGAGCAGCTCCCGCGTGCGCTGCACGCCCGCCATGGCCCGCTGGTAGTCCTGGAGCTGTGTGGACAGGTTGATGAGCGGCTCCTGGATCTGCTGCGCGAACGCGAAGATCAGGTAGACCGTGCCGATCGTCATCGCGCCCGTGCCGAACCGCCAGCCGCCGAGCGCCATCGCCAGGGCGGTGACGACGGCCGTGAACACCGAGGCGGAGGCCCACACCAGGCTGCTCCCGACGAGCGCCGCGCGCAGGTCCCCGCGCAGCAGCGCGGAGTTCAGGGTCTCGTAGCGGCGCAGCGTGTGCCCGACGGCGCCGAAGGCCTTGAGGTCCTCCAGGCCGGAGATGCGCTCCTCGACGAAGCCCATGAACCGGCCCACCGCCGCGCGGTACCCGACGTGCGCCCCGCGGCCCAGCACCGCAATGCGCCGCAGCAGCACCACGCCGAGCACCAGGCAGACCAGGAACAGCAGGCCGATGCGCCACTCCACGGCGAACATGGCCACGACCACCCCCACCACGAGCAGCGCCTCACCGGCCACGGCGACCACGAAGCGGGAGAAGAGGTTGCTCAGCAGCCCGATGTCGCCGTCGACCCGCTCGACCATCTCCCCCGGCGTGGTGCGGTGGTGGAACGCGACGGGCAGCCGGAGGCAGTGGTCGAGCACGTGCTCCCGGAGCCGGTTGGTCGACCGCCAGGCCACGGACTCCGCGAGGCCCGCCTCCACCGCCTGCAGCGCGAACCGCACGATCCCGATCAGCAGGAACAGGCCCACCAGGTGCACCGCCGGCCCAACACCCGCAGGCCCAACACCCGCATACCCGGTCACGCTGTCGATGAAGGCCCGCACGACGAACGGGCTGGCCAGGCCGCACGCCGTGCCCGCGAGGAGCACCACCCCGAGCAGCACGGTCCGACGTCGCTCGCGTCGCAGGTAGGACCACAGAAATCCCCAGTCACGCATGACCCATGAGCCTCACTCCGTCGGGCGCCCACCTCTGCCTGCCAACTTGCCTGCCAGCCCGTCTGCAACCTGCCTGCATCTCCGCCGGAACCATCACAAACCGGCTGGTACAACGTGGACGCTACCAAACGGCGCATCGAGGAGGGAACCTCGCGCCGAGGGTGTGACCGGAGCCCTGCTCAGGCGGTCGGTTCCGCCCGGCGCTCGGCCGCCGCAGACCGGCTCGTGCGCAGGTGCTCGCGGGCCAGCCGCGCGGCAGCCTCTGCGTCCCGGTCGCGGACGGCATCCAGCAGCGCCCGGTGCTCGTCGGCGATGCCCGCCAGGTCGGAGTGCTGGGCCAGGAGCCAGCGCACCCTGCTGGCGGTGACGGCGTGCAGCTCGGCGAGTACCGGGTTGCCCGCCGCCGCGACGACCGCCTCGTGGACGTCCGCCGCCGCCCGCCGCGCCGCCGGGGCGTCACCGCGCCGTGCGGCGGCGTCCTCGCGCTCCCAAGCCTCGGTCAGCGCCGCGAGCTGCTCCGCGGTGCGCCGCTGCGCGGCGAGCCGGAACTGCGTGGGGTCGGTCGCCTCGCGCACCTCCTGCAGGTGCGCGACGTCGGCGTCGGTGAACTCCCGCACGACGGCCCAGGTCCGCGGGCGCGGCGTGACCAGACCCTCCCCGACGAGCGCCCGCAGGGCATCACGCACCGGGATCCGGCTCACGCCCAGCTCCGCGGCGAGGTCGCGCTCCACCAGCCGGCTGCCCGGCGCGCGCGTGCCGTCCACGATCTGCTCGCGGACGGCA
>NZ_JBHWZO010000265.1:0-8389 GCF_042728455.1 Promicromonospora sp. NPDC060204 | reverse complement strand
CACGCGGTGCGCCGAGTCAGGGGGTTGGTCCGCCCGTCTCGCTGCGCGTCGGCGTCATCTCCGCGAAACTCGGGTGGCGTTAACATCGCCGCTTCGTCGAGAAGGGGAGTGGTCGTGGCTGAGCGCGTCACGTTCGAGAGCACCACGGGGCCGCGCCTCGCGGGCATCATCGACCGGCCGGACGGCGAGGTGCGGGGCTGGGGAGTGTTCTCCCACGGGTTCACGCTGGGCAAGGACTCGCCGGCCGCCGCGCGGATCTGCAAGCAGCTCGCGATCGAGGGCATCGGGATGCTGCGCTTCGACAACCTGGGCCTGGGCGACTCCGAGGGCGACTGGGGCGACGGCTCGTTCACGCACAAGGTGGCCGACACCGTGCGGGCCGCCGAGTTCATGGCCGACCACGACATGCCGGTGCACCTCCTGGTGGGGCACTCCTTCGGCGGCGCCGCGGTGATCGCGGCCGCCGCCGACGTCCCGGGCGTGCAGGCGGTGGCGACGATCGGCGCCCCCGTGCAGCCGCGGCACGCGGAGCACAACTACGACGCCGTCCTGGGCCGGGTGTTCGACGAGGGCCACGCCCAGTGGATGGTGGGCGGCCGTGCGCTCACGCTGAAGCGGCACTTCGTCGAAGACGTCCGGCGGGCCGAGCTGCGCTCGAAGATCCGCGAGCTGGGCTCGCCGCTGCTGGTGATGCACTCGCCGACGGACAGCACCGTGGACATCTCGAACGCGGGGGAGATCTTCCGGGAGGCCCGGCACCCTCGGTCGTTCGTGTCCCTGGAGGGCGCCGACCACCTGCTCACCGCGCCGGGCCAGGCCAAGCGCGCCGCCCGCATCATCAGCGCCTGGGCGGACCAGTACCTGACGGCGTGACGCGCTACCGACCGTCCGTGGGCAGTCCGGCCAGGAGGTTCGTCGTGAACCTGGTGACGTCGTCGGCGAGGTGGGGATGGGCACGTCGATCCGGCGCCTCGGCCTTCGCCGTCTCCAGTACCGTCGTCAGCGTCTGCTCGACCAGGGCATCGCTGTCCCGCAGGCCCCACGTCGTGAACTCTGCCGCGAGGTGCGCCCGGGTGACCGCGGCGTGGTGGTAGACGCGGTCGACGGCCAGTGCGAGCTCTCCGTCGTTGGGCAGGTGCGCCTGGGGGACGACGTCGTAGGCCGGTGCCAGCTCGACGGAACCGTCGGGTGCGTGCAGCAGTGACACGTTCTTGGCGTGCAGGTCGAGATTTCCGACTGCGGTGGCGAGCGTCGTCATCCTGGCAAGCCGGAGGACGGACTCGCGACCGCCCGTCAGGGTGAGCTCGCGTGCGACGCGGGCCAACGATGCCTTCCCGCCGATGCGCTGGTACTTCTGATCCCCGCGCAGGCCGAGCACCTGGTTGAAGTCCTCCTGGTGAACACGGCTCGGGGGCTCACCGCCGATGCGGTCGTATCTCTCGATGACCAGGGCCGGGACTCCGTCGAACTCCTCGATGCGCGTATCGAACTCCGCGAGGCCGAGTGCGCGTGCGAAACGGGAGCCGTACTCCTCGTCGTAGATGATCGTGGGATAGTCGCGCGACTCGGGCTTGAGGATGTGTGTCGACGGATAGCCGTCCAAGACGTGGGCCCAGCCCCGAGCGGAATGCGCGAGGACGACCTTGTCCTGCACTCCGGCGAGGGAGGTCTTGCCGCTCATCGGCTTGTTGGCCAGCGGGAACGTCGCCACGTTGCGCAACAGATCGGCGACACCCGAGGGGGCCAACGGCTCAGTTGCTGGGATCTTCGGCTCCCCCGGCGCTTCTGGATCCCAGATCTGGAGCGCGCCCGCGATGTCGCGGCCGTACTGGCGGAGCATGCCGACCACGTCGTGCTCCGCGACGCCCGCGTTCTGGGCGAGGCGGCTGAGCATGCGCCCCTCCGGCAACAGCTCGCGGAAGAAGTTCTGGCGTCGTTCCCGTCGGGCACGGGCGGGGACGACGGCTAGTGGCACGGCGAGGGACAGCACCGTGCTGTCCAGGCCGAACGTCTGGATGGCCGCGGGGCTGGCGACGAAGTCGAAGCTTGCGCCCGTCCCGACGAGCGTGCCGATCTCGGTGCCGTAGAGCTCGACGACGAGGTCACCCATCAGAATCCCTGGGATCGATCGTGGCGGTGAGCTCCGTACCTGTCTCTCGCATGAGAGCGAAGAGTCGGTCGACGAAGATCGACGGCTTGCCTGCCTCGATCTCCCAGATGTACCGCTGTGTGGTGCCGATGCGTGCCGCCAGGTCGCGCTGGCTCCATCCGTTGAGCAGGCGGGCCTGCTGCAGGATCCGCCCGAGCGACTCGGGGCTCGTGACCTTGCCGGTGTACGGCATCGCACCTCCAGATGGTGACTACCTATTGGTAGTCGAGGTTGACGACTACGAAATCGTAGTCGTGGGCGATGACTACCTTAAGCACGTCGGGCGAGCTGCACAACCGGTCGCGGACGCGCACACGGGCGGCGCGGCGCAGGTCACTGTCCACGGACGGCGAGGCACCCCGCGGCGCAAGTAGACTCGTCCCGGAATTCCCTCACCTTCAAGGAGCCTTCGTGGGACGCGTCGTCGTCGAGGTCATGCCCAAGCCCGAGATCCTGGACCCCCAGGGCAAGGCTGTCGTCGGAGCGCTGCCGCGCCTCGGCTTCACCCAGTTCTCCGGTGTGCGTCAGGGCAAGCGGTTCGAGCTCGAGGTGGAGGGTGAGGTCACGCCTGAGATCCTCGCCGCCGCCCGGGAGGCCGCGGCCACCCTGCTGTCCAACCCGGTGATCGAGGACGTGGTCTCGGTCTCCGACGCCGCCGCGGTCCCGGGTGAGGCGACCGGCACCCCGGTGAGCGCCTGATGTCGGCCACCGAGCCGACGGCGGCCGTCGCCGCCCCCGGGATCGCCGGCGCCCGGATCGGCGTCATCACGTTCCCCGGGACGCTCGACGACCGCGACGCGGTGCGCGCCGTGCGCCTGGCCGGCGCCGAGGCGGTCTCGCTCTGGCACGCCGACGAGTCGCTCCAGGACGTCGACGCCGTGGTGCTGCCCGGCGGGTTCTCCTACGGTGACTACCTGCGCGCGGGCGCTATCAGCCGGTTCGCGCCGGCGATGTCCGCCGTGGTCGACGCCGCCAACGGCGGCATGCCGGTGCTCGGCATCTGCAACGGCTTCCAGGTCCTCACCGAGGCACACCTGCTGCCGGGCTCGATGGTCAAGAACGACCACCTGCACTTCGTGTGCCGGGAGCAGTCGCTGATCGTCGAGAACGCGCGCACGGCCTGGACCAACGAGTTCCGCCGCGGGCAGCAGATCACCATCCCGCTGAAGAACCAGGACGGCCAGTTCGTCGCCGACGAGCGCACCCTCGACGAGCTCGAGGGCGAGGGCCGCGTCGTCTTCCGGTACGACGGCTGGAACCCGAACGGGTCGCGCCGCGACATCGCGGGCATCACCAACGACCGTGGCAACGTGGTGGGTCTCATGCCGCACCCGGAGCACGCGGTCGAGGCAGGTTTCGGCCCGGCGTCGGCCGAGGGGCCGCGCGCCGGTGTGGACGGGCTGACGTTCTTCACGTCGGTGCTGTCCTCCCTGGTCCACGCGTGACCACCGGACAGGTCCGGGCAGGCGGCCATGGTCGCTGAGGTTCTCGCGGGTCTCACGATCGAGACGGTCGGCTGGGATCACGCGGACGCCGTCCGCCTGCGCGCCGAGCAGCAGCACGAGATCGACCTGCGGTACACGCAGCCCGGCCGGCCGGCGACGACGGACGCCGACGGCGCACCCGTGCCCGACGCGCGCGACCAGGTGGACCCGTCGAACGTGTTCGCGACCCTGCTGCTGCGGGTCGACGGCGAGCCGGCCGGCCATGCCGCGCTGCGCGACCTGTCGGGCCGTGACGACTACCAGGGCGGCCTGCACCCGGACGGCACCGCCGAGGTCAAGCGCGTGTACGTGGCGCCGGGCTTCCGCGGGCGCGGGCTCTCCCGCACGGTGATGAAGGCCGCGGAGGACGTCGCCCGCGACGCGGGCGTGCGGCACCTGGTCCTGGAGACCGGGCTCATGCAGCCCGAGTCGCTCGGGCTGTACCTGCGGCTGGGGTACGACCCCGTCGAGTCGTTCGGCGTGTTCTCGGACGAGCCTGGTTCGCGCTGCTTCGGCAAGTGGCTGGTCCCCGACGGCGCGGCACCGCTGGTCGGGCCCGTCGAGACCCCGCCGGCCCCGGCGTCCGCCCCGGTGCTCCGCGAGGTCCCCTGGGACGACCCCGACGCCGCCGCCCTGCGGCGCGCGATGTGGGTGTACCTTCAGCCGCTCTACCCGGAGCTGGCGCGGGTCGTCGAGGCGCGCGGCGGCCACGACGTCGTCGACGTCGAGCGGGGGCGCACCACGCTGGTGACAGTCCTGGCCGTGCTGGACGGCCGGCCCGTCGGCTGCGCCACCCTCGCGCCGTCGCCGGTGGGCCCGAAGCATCTCACGGCCGACCCGATGCGCGGTGTCGGCGGCATCGCCGCTGCCGCGGAGGCGGGTGAGTCCCGTGGGTTCGAGCTGCAGAGCGTGTTCGTGGACCCGTCGGTGCGCCGCGCGGGCGTCGCCTCGGCCCTGGTCGGGTACCTCGAGGAGGCGGCCCGACGGCGCGGAGGCCTGGCGTCCTACCTCAACACCGGTATCCGGCAGCCCACGGCGCTGCGCCTGTACGGGAAGCTCGGCTATCGGCCGGTGCTGCCTTACCCGCCCTACGGCTCGGACGATGCTCAGCTCCTCTTCCTGGGCAAGGCGCTCTGAGCGCACGTCCGGGATGGCGCCGGGAAGACGCTACGCAGCGGAGGACGTAACGCTGAGCTAGCACTGCTACCTCTGCGTTACGTCCTCCGCTCCGTGACGTCTTCCCCGGAGGCCGTTCAGCGCTCGGTCCCGCGCAGGTACTCGAGTTGCGCCCGCACCGACGACCGGGCGGCCGGCAGCACCGACGCCTCGACGTCGGCGTACACCGCGCCGGTCACGGCGTCCAGGAGCGGGTCCGGGAGCGGGGCGGCGGCGTCCGGCAGCGTCACCCCGAGGGCGGTGAGCGCGGAGCGCACCTGGTCCAGCCGCTCCGTGCGGTGCTCGCGGTACGCGTGCACCACCGCGCGCAGGTCCGGGATCACCGGTCCGTGCCCGGGCAGCCCCGGCACGAGGTCGGGCAGGTCCAGCGCGCTCAGCCGGTCCAGCGACGCCAGGTAGTCGCGCAGCGAACCGTCCGGCTCGGCGAGCACGGTGGTGCCGCGGCCCAGCACCGTGTCCCCGGTGAGCACCACGGTGGATGTGCCGTCCGACACGACGAGGCACACTGAGTCCGCCGTGTGGCCCGGCGTGGCCAGCACCTCGATACGCAGTCCCGCCACCTCCAGGACCTCGTCGTCGACCAGCGGGCCGGCGCCCGCGGAGAACTCCGCCGAGATCCCGCGCGACGGGGCGCCGGTGAGCTCCCGGAACCGGGCCAGCCCGCCGGTGTGGTCGGCGTGCCGGTGGGTGACGAGCACCAGGTCGACGGGGCCGGCGTCGGCCAGGGCGGCGAGGTGCGGCGCGAGGTCCGGGCCGGGGTCCACGACCACGCGGCCCGGCGCACCGGGGGCACCCAGCACGTACGACCGGGTGCCGTCGAGCGTCATCGGGCCGGGGTTGTCAGCCCGGAGCATCCTCGCAAAGGGGGTAATGAGGTCCACCGAATCACCCTATCCAGCAGTCAGCAGCGCTTGTGCCTCGCCGGAGGGCGGTGTGTGATCGGTAAATCACCTCCCAAAGAAGAGAGGAATACCTCAGATGTCCGCCATCTCAGGCGCGGCGCAGCACTGCCGCGTCCGCAGAACACCGGCACTCATCTCCGTGGCGGCTCTCGCCACCACGACACTGTTCGTACCCCCTCTGGCCACCCGCGCCGCCCCGGCCGCCGAGGCCGTCGTGAGCGCGGACTCCGTCACCTTCGTCGACGACGGCGCCACCGCGACGGTCACCGTCACGGTCGAGGCCGCCGACGGCGCCGCGCTCGCCGCCCCCGTCACCGTCGGCTGGCGCACCGGCTCCGGCACGGCCACCGCCGACGCCGACTACGCCGCCGGCTCCGGCACGCTCGAGTTCCCCGCCGGCGCACCGTCCGGCACCGAGCGGACCGTCCGGATCACGACCCGCGCCTCGGCCTCCGGCGAGACGGCGGAGACCGTGCCCGTGACCCTGGAGTCGCGGGACGCACAGGTCTCCCGCCAGCCCGCCGTCGTCGTGCGGGCGCACGGCCTGCCCTACCTGGACCCGCGCCTGTCCACCAAGAAGCGGGTCGCCGACCTCCTGAAGCGCATGACGCTCGCGGAGAAGGTCGGGCAGATGACGCAGGCGGAGCGCGGGAACGTCACCAGCGACCCGACGGTCATCGCGGAGCTCGGCCTCGGCTCGGTACTCAGCGGCGGCGGTTCGACGCCCGCCGAGAACACCCCCGAGGCCTGGGCGGACGCGATCGACGGCTTCCAGACGCAGGCCCTCGCGACGCGGCTGCAGATCCCGCTGATCTACGGCGTCGACTCCGTGCACGGGCACGGCAACCTGAACGGCGCGACGATCCTGCCGCACAACATCGGGCTCGGCGCCACGCGCGACCCGCTGCTGGTCGCACGGGCCGAGCGCATGGTCGCGTCCGAGACGCGGGCGACCGGCATCCCGTGGACGTTCGCGCCGTGCGTGTGCGTGGTGCGCGACGACCGCTGGGGCCGCACGTACGAGTCCTTCGGGGAGCATCCCGCGCTCGCGAGCGTGCTCGGCGCGGCCGCCGTGACCGGCTTCCAGGGCAGGGACCTCGACAGCAGCACGTCCGTGCTCGCGACCGCCAAGCACTTCGCGGGCGACGGCGACACGACGTTCGGCACCGGCGAGGGCGACTACACGATCGACCAGGGCATCACCGAGCAGAGCCGGCGGCACGTCGAGCAGGTGGACCTGCCGCCGTACGTGGCGGCGCTCAAGGCCGGTGTCGGGTCGGTCATGCCGAGCTTCTCCAGCATCGACTGGACCGACGACGGCCTCGGCAACCCCGTGAAGATGCACGCGAACCGCGAGCTGGTCACCGGGTGGCTCAAGCAGAAGCAGGGGTTCGACGGCTTCGTGATCAGCGACTGGCAGGGGATCCACCAGATCCCGCCGCTCGCGGACGACTCCCCGACCACCGACCAGATCGTCACCGGCGTGAACGCGGGCATCGACATGTTCATGGAGCCGTCGCAGTTCGAGCGGTTCCACACGCGGCTGCTCGCGGCGGTCCAGGACGGGCGCGTCAGCGAGCAGCGCGTCAACGACGCGGTGTCCCGGATCCTCGTCGCCAAGTTCGAGCTGGGGCTGTTCGAGGAGCCGTTCGCGGACCGGTCGAACGCCGACGGCATCGGTTCGGCGGAGCACCGGGCGATCGCCCGCAAGGCCGTCGCCGAGTCGCAGGTGCTGCTCAAGAACAGCCACCGCGCCCTGCCCCTGGACGACGACGAGAGCATCTACGTCGCGGGCCGCAACGCCGACGACCTGGGCAACCAGGCCGGCGGCTGGACCGGCACCTGGCAGGGGTTCTCGGGCGACGTCACCGCAGGCACGACGATCCTGGAGGGCATCCAGGCCGCGGCCGACGACGTCACGTTCAGCGAGGACGCCTCCGCGCCGACGGACGGCGCCGACGTCGGGATCGTCGTCGTCGGCGAGACGCCGTACGCCGAGGGGTTCGGCGACGTCGGCGGGCCCGAGTGGGCCTGGGACCCGGCCGACGGCGGGGTGCCCCGCGAGGAGAAGTCGATGTCGCTGCAGCCCGGCGACGCCGCGGTCGTGCAGAAGGTCTGCGCCGAGATCAGGACCTGCGTGGTCCTGGTGGTCTCGGGGCGGCCGCAGGTGCTCACCGATCAGCTCCGGTCGATCGACGCGCTGGTCGCGTCGTGGCTGCCGGGCACGGAGGGCGCCGGCGTCGCGGACGTGCTGTTCGGCGACCGGAAGTTCACGGGCAAGCTGCCGGTCTCGTGGCCGCGGTCGGCCGACGACCCGGTGGTGAACGTCGGGGACAGGCACTACGACCCGCTGTTCCCGTTCGGCTGGGGCCTGTCCACGGGCGGCCGCACGTCGCACCACGACGAGCAGCGGCTCGCGCTGCAGAACGAGGTGCTCGACCCCGCCACCGGCGTCCCGCCGGCGGCGGCCAAGGCGATCGCGACCTCGGACGTGGCGCTCCTGGAGGGCCACGAGACCCAGGCGACCCGGATCCTCAGCCGGGCCGGGAGCTGACGAGGCGTCGAGGTCCGGCGGGCGCGCCGACCCCCGGCACCCCACCGCCGACCCCCCCGAGGACCAGTATGTTATAAAAAAAAAAGAGCCCACCAGACCCGAAGAAATAGGGGTAGGCGGGGTG
>NZ_JBHWZO010000264.1:0-8391 GCF_042728455.1 Promicromonospora sp. NPDC060204 | reverse complement strand
GGGGGCTTTTTTGTTGAGCTGTAGTTGGGGGGGGGCCCGCGTCTGTTTGGCTAAAAACACCCAAAAAAACCCCCGCGCCCCGGGGGGCGCGCCGGGGGCGGGGACGCGGGCGCGGCGGCGGCGGGGCAGGTGTGCGCCGGCGCACCGGCGCGCGTGTGTGCGTCAGCGCACCGGCGCGCCCGGCCCGAGCGGGACGCCCAGCGCCCACCAGGCGAAGAACAGCGCGGTCCAGGCCAGCGTCATGCAGACCGCGAGCGGCAGCGTGTACGAGGCCAGCGTGCCGATGCCGGCGTCCTTGCGGTACCGCTGCAGGAACCCGAGCGCCATGATGAAGTACGGGCTCATCGGCGTGATCGCCGTGGACCCCGAGTCGGCGATGCGGAACAGCGCCTGCGTGGTCTCGGCGGGCACGTCCAGCAGCATCAGCATGGGCACGACGACGGGCGCCGCGATGGCCCACATCGCCGAGCCGCTGGTCACGAGCACGTTTACCACGGACAGCAGCGCGAGGATCGCCAGGAACACGACCCAGATCGGCACGCCGCTGGTCTCCAGCGCCTCCGCCGAGTTCACGGCGATGACGTCGCCGATGTGCGTCCAGTCGAAGTAGGCCAGGAACTGGGCGATCGCGAAGAACAGCACGAGCACGGGCGCCATCTGCTTCACGCCCTCGGCCATGAGCCGCGGCACGTCCCCCGCCTTCGTGATCTCGCCGGACCGCCAGCCGTACACGATGCCGACCAGTGCGAACAGCACGGCGACGATCGCCGCGATCCCGTCCAGGAACGGCGACTCCGTCAGGCTCCCGTCCTCCCCGCGCAGCGGCGACGACGACGGCAGCACCACCGCGACGATGACCAGGATCGCGACCAGGCCGGACAGCAGGGCGGCACGCAGCGCCTTCCGGTCCCGCGGCGAGAGCTCCAGCCCGGCGACGTCGTCCAGGTCCGCGTCCGGGTCCGCGCCCAGGTCCGGCCGCTTGGCCAGCACCAGGTTCGTGACCAGGGTGATCACGATCGCCAGCAGCAGCGACGACGCGATGTTGAAGAACCAGTTGCTCACCGGCGACACGTACGCGTTCGGGTCGATGATCCGCGCCGCCTCCGTGGTGATGCCCGCGAAGATGGCGTCGTTCGGCGTCGGGACGGGGCTCGCGTCGTACCCGGACGCGATCGACGTGTAGGCCACCACCACGCCGAGGATCGGCGACTTGCCCACCGCCCGGAACGCCAGCCCGCCCAGCGGCACCAGGATGATGTACGCGGCGGCGCTCGCGACGTGCGAGACGGTGCCCGCGAAGGCCACGGCGAACACCACCCACGAGACGGGCACCCGGGAGACGGAGACCTTCATCGCCGCCGACAGGAAGCCGGTGCGCTCCGCGATGGCGACGCCCATGATGACCACGACGATGGTGCCCATCGGGCCGAACGTCGCGAAGTTGTCCACGGCCGTGGACACGGCCATGGCCAGGCCGGCGCCGCTGAGCAGGTTCTGCACCACCACGGTCTCGCCGTCGGCGGGCGAGACGACGGACACGCCCGCGGCCGCCAGTCCCGCGCTCGTGACGCCGAGGATCGCCGCCAGGATCCAGAACAGCCAGAACGGGTGCGGCAGGGCGTTGCCGAGGCGCTCGACGACGGCCAGCGCGCGCAGCACGCCGGGCAGCCGGTCCGGCTCGGTCCCGGGTGCGGCCTGCTTCGACGTCGCGGTCATGACGCCGCCCCTTCCGTGCCGTGGCCCGTGAGGAAGCGCACCGGCAGCCGCTCGTCGCCCAGGAACTCCCACAGCACCTCGTGAGCCTCGATGCTGTGCGTCGCGTACCCGCCGCCGGAGTAGCTGTCCTCCCCCGGCCAGGTGTGGCCGCCGCCGAGCACCGCCACGTGCGTCACCTCGGCGCCCCGGTCGCAGTCCGTCCACCGGGTGGTGGTCACGTCGAACGCCGTCTGCTCGACGTCGGGCCCCGCGGCGCAGCCGTTGCGCGCCACCCAGCCGCCCACCCAGTCCTGGATCGCGGGCAGGCCGCGGTCCGGGTCACCCGCGTACGGGATGGTGACGTCGTCCGTGCCGTGGAAGTCGATCACCGGCACCGGCCGCTCCGGGTAGCAGTCCGGGTGGCCCGTGCCGTAGAACGCGGCGGCCACCGGCGCGACCGCCGCGATCCGGTCCGACAGCTCGCACGCCAGGATCCCCGTGAAGCCCGCCCCGTTGGACTTGCCGGTCGCGTACACGCGCCGCGGGTCCACGCACAGGTCCCGCTCCAGGGTGTCCAGCAGATCGTTCGTGTAGGCCACGTCGTCGACGCCGGGGGCCGCGTACGGCGCGCCCTCCCAGGCCTGCCGGTCGCCGTCGCCGGTGCCGACCACGCCGTTGCCGTACGCGACGATCGCGGGCAGCGCATCCAGGCCGGAGAAGGCCTCCGTGCCCGCCCCCGTGTTGCCGCGGCCGTGGAACACCAGCACCACGGGCCACGCCCGGTCGCTGCGGTAGCCGTCCGGCAGGTGGAGCTGCACGGTGCGCTCGCGGCCGTCGCTGGTCAGGGTGCGCAGCACGCTGCTGCCCGGCGCCTGGCCAGGGTCGGTGCCGCAGCCCGCGGAGCGCAGCGGGTTGCGCCCGGCGCGGTCCGGGTGGGCCGACGGCGAGACGGCGGCGTCGGCCGGAACGGGTGCGGCCGCCGCCGTCGTGGCGCCGACCGGCCCGGCCAGGCCGGAGACCGCGAGCGCCAGGGCGGTCAGGAGCGCCGCGCGCCGGCCGGGTCGCCGTCGGCCCTGCTCTCGCCGGCCCTGTGGTGCGGGTCGAGGTGATGCTGTCGTCGTTGACATGCGAGTCCTTTCTGGGCGCCGTGCCCGCGTGCGGGCACGGCGGAGCGGACACCTGGCGGGCCAGGTGCGTACCGAGGGGGTGCTGTGGGTGTTGTCGGAGGCGTGCCGGGCGCTACGCGGGCGGCCACTCCTCCAGGAAGGTCGTGATGCGGGCGACGATCGCCTTGACGATCGCGGCGCCGTCCTCGGCGGTGGCCCGGCGCGGGTCGCCGAGCACGCCGTTGGGGCTGAGCCGGTCGTACGGCAGGGTCAGGGCGGGCTGCGCGTGGCGGCGCGCCGTGCGGGAGACGTCGTCGAGCTGGTCCGGGGTGGTGGTGCCCGGCTCGAGCCGGTCGGGGTGCACCAGGTGCGGTGCGAGATGCAGCATCTGCGCGGTCTCGGCCTCGCCGGAGTGCCCGTGCACGGCGCTGGGCTCCATCGCGGCCACGGCGTCGCCCGCGAGCGACGTCAGGGGCGACCAGGCGAGCTGGATCCCCGGGTGGGACACGAGCAGGTCCTGCGCCACGGTGGTCAGGGTCGCGTTGTTGCCCCCGTGGCCCGTGACCACCAGGAACCGCGTCCAGCCGTGCCGGTGCAGGCTCGTGACGTACTCCCGCACCACGGCCGCGAATGTCGTGGTCGTCAGCGTCACCGTGCCCGCGAACGCCATGTGGTGCGGCGAGACCCCCACGGGGATCGACGGCCCCACCACCACCCGGCCGGCCAGGTTCGCGGCGACCTGCGCCACCACGCCCTCGGCCCGCACCAGGTCGGTCCCCAGCGCCATACCCGGGCCGTGCTGCTCCAGCGCGCCGGCCGGGATCAGCACCACCGTGCCGCGCGCGACGGCATCCGCCGCCTCCGCCGTCGTCATCTCCGCGAGGCGGTACGGTGCGGTCACGGTGCCGCCTCCCCGAAGTCCGCCGCCTCCAGCGACTCCCGGATCGTGGTCAGGTGCGCCCGGGTCAGCCGCTCCGCGGCCGCGCCGTCCCCCTCGCGGACCGCGCCCAGGATCTCCAGGTGCTCCGCGTGGTCCCGCTGCCGGTCGTCGTACCGGAACCGGATCTCCGTCTGCTCGGACGCCCGCACGTGCAGCAGCGCCTCCACCGTCTCGCGCAGCAGCCCGTTTCCCGACGCCGCCGCCAGCTCCACGTGGAAGTTCAGCGCCGGCCGGAACCCGTGCACCGGCGGCTGCAGCGCCGTCGCCGCCGCGGCCTCCAGGCGCTGGAGGGCGGCGGCGTTGCGGGCGCTCGCGGCGAGTGCCGCGATCCCGGGCTCGATCACCAGGCGGGCCTGGACCAGCTCGATCACCGAGGCGCGCGTGATGTGCGGCCGGTGCGGGTTGGCCAGCACCGACCGCTCGAGGCCCGGGCCGATGTACGTGCCGGAGCCGTGCCGCAGCTCGACCACGCCGGTGGCCTCCAGCCGCCGCAGTGCCTCGCGGACGGTGGGGGTGGTGACGGCGAACCGCTTGGCCAGGTCACGGGAGGACTCCAGCACGTCGCCGGGTCCGAGGCTCTCGGAGCGGATCAGCTCGACGATGTCGTCCGCGAGCTGCTCTGAGAACGAGGCTCTACCTTGAGTCATAAAGTGACTAAATCACTTGAGCACCCGGCTGGTCAAGAAGCCAGCTGTACTGACCAAGGTTCAGCAGGCCGTCGGCGACCACATCCGGCGTCGATGCGGTCGCGGACAGCCTGCTGAATCCCGGTCAGCGACCGACCGCCAGGGCCGCGTAGTCCGGCAGGTCGATCTGGTCGACCGCCTTGTCGATGCCGCCCATCATCATCCCCGCGAGCGGGGTCTTCAGCAGGGCACCCATCACCGCGGTGCGCGCCTTGATCTCGAAGCGCGAGGGCGGCAGGAACCCGCGCGCGCCGCCCGGGAGCTGCTTCATGTTGACGGCGGCGTACGGCCGCACCGTCGCCTCGTAGGCCGGGAACGCGACGGCGGGGTCGCCGCCGGCCCGCGCGAGCTCGCCCGCGAGCACGTACGCGCCCACCAGCGCGAGCGACGTCCCCATCCCGACAGACCCGGCGGTGCACGCGTCGCCCAGGAGAGCAACGCGCCCGCGGTGCCACGACGGCATCTCGATCTTCACGTGCCGGTCGAAGTAGAAGTCGTCGGCGCGCTCCATCGCGTCCAGCAGGCGCGGGACCTCCCAGCCCTCCCCCGCCAGCACGCCGGCGACCAGGCGCTTCTGCCCGGCGATGTCGCGCCGGTCGTACTCCACGGGGTCCCCGGCGAAGTGGACCATGCCGCGTGCCCCGCCGTGCGCCGGGTACAGCAGCACGTTGCGCCCGCCCACGCCGTTGCCGGCCGGCATCGAGTACAGCAGCTCCCAGCCGTCCAGGCCCCAGGTGTCGCCGGCGCCAGCCGGCTCGGCCGTGAAGACGGCGCGGTGGTAGCCGGAGTCGACCGCCCGCCAGGCGCCGTCGAAGGCCAGGCGCCGCGTGGTGGAGAAGACGCCGTCCGCGCCCACCACGAGGTCGAACCGGCGCGGGGCGGAGCGCTCGAAGGTGACGTCGACGCCGTCGGCGCGCTGGTCGAGCGCCGTGACGCTGTCGTCGTACAGGTACTCGACGCCGTCGGCGGCGTCCATGATGATCCGCATGAGGTCGCCGCGCAGGATCTCGATGTCGGCGATGACGCCGCCCGAGTGGCCGAACATCTCGGCCGGCAGCTCCATGGTGCGCCGCCCCGCGGCGTCGAGGTAGGCGATGCCGCGCACGCCCGTGTGGGCGGCGCGGACCTGCTCGGTGAGGCCCATCCGGTCCAGCACGGTCCGCGCGGCGCCGCGCACGTCGATGCCCTGGCCGCCCGGCCGGGGCCCGACGGAGCGCTCGACGACCGTGACGTCGAAGCCGTACCGGCGGAGCCAGAAGGCGAGGGCCGGCCCGGCGACGCTGGCACCGGAGACGAGTACGTGGGTCATGGCTGCTCCCTGGTTCGAAGGTTCCTCGCCGAGGTGTTTCGGTGAGGCGCTTCGTACACCGTACGAAGCGCCCTATGCTGGGTAAAGAGCGGGGTAGTGCACCAGGTAGTGCACCCCGCGAACGCCCAGGCCACGGGGCCGCGGCGCACGCGACAGGCCCGCGACCGCACTAGTACAGGGAGCCGAAGATGACCACACCGTCCGAGCGCATCGCCGACGAGATCCGGGGCCGTATCCGGTCGGGCGAGCTCGCCCCGGGCGCGCCGGTCCCGTCCACACGCCGCATCGTCGCCGAGCACGGCGTGGCCATGGCCACCGCGAGCCGGGTGCTGGACGCGCTGCGCCGCGACGGGCTCGTCGAGGTACGCCGCGGCGTGGGCACCGTGGTCGCCGCGGGCGCGGCCGGCGCCGGCCCGGTCCGGCCCGGCGCGCCGGCGTCCGCCGCGAGCGCCCCCACCGTGGACGACGTCGTGCGCCTGGCCATGGCGACGGCCGACGCCGAAGGGCTGGGCGGGCTGTCCATGCGGCGGATCGCGACCGACCTGGGCATCCCCACGATGTCGCTGTACCGCTACGTCCGGGGCCGCGAGGAGCTGCTGGCCCGGATGCTCGACACCGTGTACGCCACCTCGCCGCTCCCGGACCCGCTGCCGGACGGCTGGCGGGCCCGCGCCGAGGTGTGCGCCCGCACCATGTGGGCCGCGTTCCAGCGCCACCCGTGGGCCGCGCACGTCATGTCGATGACGCGGCCGCAGGTGCTGCCGCACGGCATCGCGCACACCGAGGCCCTGCTGAGCGCGTTCGGCGAGCTGCCCGGCCGGCCGCTGGACCTCGACGCCCGGATGCACCTGACCGTGTCGGTCTTCCAGCTCGTGCGCGGGCTGGGGGTGGGCATCGAGCCGGCTGCGCAGGCCCGCAAGGACGACGGGCTGACCGACGAGGAGTGGATGGACCGCACCCTGCCCGACCTTCAGGCCGCGGTCGACCCGCGCCGCCACCCGCACCTCGTGGCGGCGACGTCGGCCGACGTCGACCTCACCCTCGACACCCTGTTCGAGTTCGGCCTGGCCCGTCTCCTCGACGGGTACGCGGTGTTCCTCCGGGAGGAGCGCTGATGTCCCCGCACGAGCGCGACAACCGGCTGCTGCTGCGCGCCCGGGACGCCATCGACCGCGACTACGCCCGACCGCTCGACGTGCCCACCCTGGCCCGCATCGCGCACGTCTCGCCGTCCCACTTCAGCCGCAGCTTCCGGGCAGCCTTCGGCGAGACGCCGCACCGCTACCTGCAGCGGCGCCGGCTGGAGCGCGCGATGGCGCTGCTGCGCAACACCGCGACGCCGGTGACGGAGATCGCGCTGCAGGTGGGCTCCAACAGCCTGGGCACGTTCAGCCGCACGTTCCGCGACGTCGTCGGCATCTCGCCGACCGAGTACCGGCGCCGGACGCGACCCGTGGCCGCGCCCGTGTGCTTCGTCAAGAGCTGGATGCGCCCCGCGGGCTGAGCAGCTCCTCGACCGGGCAGTTCTCGACCGAGCAGATTCGGAGAAGCGCACCGGCCCGGTGCGGTCCTAGCGTGGTGGACATGTTCAAGAACATCTCCATCACCGCCGTGACCGTGCTCGACCAGGACGAGGCCCTCGACTTCTACGTCGGCAAGCTCGGGTTCGAGGTCAGCAACGACGTCGACATGGGTTTCATGCGCTGGCTGACCATCTCCCTGCCCGCCGACCCGGACCGCCACCTGCTGCTGGAGGTCCCGGGCCCGCCGTCTCTCAGCGAGGAGGTCGCGGCCCAGGTCCGGGACCTGCTGACCAAGGGCGCGCTCGGGGTCGCGTGCATCCTGACGACCGACGACTGCCGCCGCACCTACGCCGAGCTCAGCGCGAAGGGTGTCGAGTTCACCGAGGAGCCCGTCGAGCAGCCGTACGGCATCGACTGCGCCCTGCGCGACCCGTTCGGCAACCACATCCGCGTCACGCAGCCGGCCACCGGCCCGGTCGAGGTGACCGACGCGGACATCGCCCGCTGGAACGCCGAGCAGCCGGGCTGACGGCGGCGCCCGATCGGCCGGTGGCGGCTACGGCCGACCGTTCGCCCGGCCCTGCCAGGTCGGCAGTTTGCGCCGCAGAGTCGGCAGTTGGCATCCAGGTCGGCACAGGCCTGTGCCGACCTCGAAGCAGAGTGCCGACGTCGGCGGAACTGCCGACCTGAGCGGAGCTGGCGACGTCGGCGGAACCACCGATCTCGAATGCAGACTGCCGACATCGGCGAAACGCCGGCGCTGCGGGGCAGTGGTAGCGGGGTAGGCGTCGGCAGTTCGCTCGGCCGCTGCGGGGCTCGCTCGGCGATGTCGGCAGTTGCGCCACAGAGTCGGCAGTTTGTCGCGCAGAGTCGGCAGTTGGCATCGAGGTCGGCACAGGCCTGTGCCGACCTGGAAGCAGACTGCCGACATCGGCGAAACTGCCGACCTGGGCGGAACTGCTGGCGTCAGCGGAACTGCCGGTCTTGATGCACGCTGCCGACGTCAGCGGAACTGCCGATTCCGCGGTGTGGCGGTCGCGGGACGGTGGTAAGCAGTTCGCTGGGCCTTGCCAGGTCGGCAGTTGGCGCCGCAGAGTCGGCAGTTGGCGTCGAGGTCGGCACACCACTGTGC
>NZ_JBHWZO010000263.1:0-8457 GCF_042728455.1 Promicromonospora sp. NPDC060204 | reverse complement strand
CTTCTACCCCGTCATCGGGCCCGGAACTGGGCTGTTTTCGGGCCCGATGACGGGGTAGAAGCGCACCTTCGACCGCGGTCGGGTGAGCGCGGCCAGGGCGGCGACCGCGCGCGTCCGTCACCCCGCCAGCAGTCGCTCCGTCAGGGCCCACAGCCGGCGGGCCGAGTCAGGGTCGATCGAGTGCGGCACGACGTCGGCCGGGACGTCGTCGGCGTCGGCCCCGGTGAGGTCGACGGGCCGCGGGTCCTCGTCCAGCGGCGAGATGTCGCTGTTGGTGAGATAGACGCCGCCGACGTCGGCCAGGAGAGGGCTGGTCGCGGCGAACACGATCGTCGCGGCACCCTGCTCCGGCGTCTTCTTGCCGTGCTCGGGGTCGATGACCGGGTTGCCGGCGTCGTCGATGAGGCGCATCGCACGCTGCGCCGCCTCGCCCACGGAACGGTTGAAGGACGTCGCCGGCACGATGCCGGGGTGCGGCGCGTACGCGCGGATCCCCTCGTCCGCCCAGCGCCGGTCGAGCTCGACCGTGAACAGCACGTTCGCCGTCTTGGACTGGGCGTAGGCGAGCCCCGGGTCGTAGCCGCCGGCGGTGAAGTTCGGGTCGTCCCACAGGATGTCCGACATCCGTTGGGCACCGGACGTGGTGGTGACCACGCGGGCGCCGCCGGCCGCCCGGAGCGCCGGGTGGAGGCCCAGGGTGAGCTGGGCGTGCCCGAGGTGGTTGGTGGCGAGCTGCGCCTCGTAGCCGCGCGCGTCACGCTCGATCCGCGCCGGCGCCGGGTAGCCGGCGTTGTTGATCAGCACGTGCAGCGGTCGGCCGGAGCCCAGGTAGCGCTCGACGAAGCCGTCGATCGAAGCCGGGTCCATCAGGTCCAGCCGGCCGACCTCGACGCGTTCGATCCCCGCGACCGCGGCAGAGGCGCGCTCCGGGTCGCGCGAGGCGACCACGACCGAGGCACCGGCCCGGGCCAGTGCCTGGGTGGCGACCAGGCCGAGGCCGGAGTGCCCGCCCGTGACGACGGCGTTCCTGCCGGTCAGGTCGACGCCCGCGAGGACGTCGTCGACCGTGGAAGCGGCGGTGAATCCGGTACCGAGGGGGTGCTGGCGATGTGTCATGACGGTTCCCTTCGTGCGGTGGGTGAGGCCGGGCCAGGCGACGGCCGGGTCAGGCCGCGGCCGCGCGCTGCTCGGCCGGACGACGGCGCAGGGTGGGCTGCTGGATGGCCGGCGGGTCGTAGGCCATGTCGAGGCGGCCGATGTCGGTGCCGGGCGGCACGATGGCGTCGATCCGGTCGAGGATCTCGTCGCTCAGGCTGACCTCTGCGCCGGCGAGCGCGCTGTCGAGGTGCTCCATGGTGCGCGGGCCGATGATCGCGGAGGTCACGCCCGGGTGCGCGATCGCGAACGCCATCGCGAGGTGGTTCAGCGGGATCCCGGCGTCCTGCGCGACGGGGATGAGCTGCTCGACGACGTCGAGGCGCCGCTCGTCCTGCAGGTGCGCGAACCCGTACTGGGCCCGGTGGGCGTCGCTGGCGCGGCCCTTGCGGTACTTGCCGGTGAGCATCCCCCCGGCGAGCGGGCTCCACACGAGGGTGCCCATGCCGTACTGCTGGGCGACCGGCAGGACGTCGCGCTCGATGCCGCGGTTCAGGATCGAGTACGGCGGCTGCTCGGTGCGGAACCGCTCCAGGCCGCGCCGCTCGGCCACCCACTGCGCCTGGACGATGTCGGCGGCGGGCATGGTGGACGAGCCGATGGCCCGCACCTTGCCGGAGTTGATCAAGTAGGTCAGCGCGGCGAGCGTGTCCTCGACGTCGGTATCCGGGTCGGGCCGGTGGATCTGGTACAGGTCGATGTGGTCGGTGCCCAGACGGCGTAGCGAGTTCTCCACCTCGGCGATGATCCAGCGCCGCGAGTTGCCCCGGTGGTTGGGGTCGTCGCTCATCGGCAGGTGCACCTTGGTGGCCAGCACGACGTCGTCGCGGCGGCCCTTGAGCGCCTTGCCCACGATCTCCTCGGACTCGCCGCGGGAGTAGGCGTCGGCCGTGTCGATGAAGTTGATCCCCGCGTCGAGGGCCTTGTGGATGATCTTGACCGACTCGTCATGGTCCGGGTTGCCGATCGCGCCGAACATCATCGCGCCGAGCGCGTAGGGGCTGACCTTGATGCCGGTCCGGCCGAGGCTGCGGTAGTGCATGGGGCCCTCCTGGGGTCGAGAGGTCTGGTGGGCGTCGCCGCGGTGGCGTACTCTGGAGCTAAGCGGAACGCTCTTCCAGAACCATATGGAAAGCCGTTCCGGTTAGCAAGAGACCATGGAGAGAAGTGACCCAGCACACAGAGCAGCGGCCCCTGCGCCGCGACGCGCAGCGCAACATCGACGCGCTGCTCGACGCCGCCAAGCAGGTCTTCGGCACGTCGGGCGTCGACGCGCCCGCCAAAGAGATCGCCGACCTGGCCGGCGTCGGCGTCGGCACGCTCTACCGCCACTTCCCCAAGCGGTCCGACCTGGTCAAGGCCGTGTTCCAGGCCGAGGTCGACGCCACCGCCGACGCCGCCCCCGTCCTGGCCGCGGAGCACCCGCCGGTCGTCGCGCTCGAGAAGTGGCTCCACCGCTACACCCAGTTCCTCGTGACCAAGCGCGGGCTCGCCTCGGCGCTGCACTCGGGCGACCCGGCGTTCGACGCGCTGCCCGCCTACTTCATCGGGCGGCTCGGGCCCGCCCTCGGCTCGCTGCTCGACGCCGCCGTCGCGGCCGGCGCCGTCCGCGCCGTCGTCAGCCCCCAGGACCTCCTGTACGCCGTGTCCAAGCTGTCGCTGCCCATGGAGGACGAGGAGCCGGACCACGGCCGACGCATGCTCGACCTGCTCGTCGACGGGCTGCGGTACGGCGCGGGCAAGGACCCCGCAGGCCAGGGCGGCGACCGCGCGTGACGGCGGGCGGCCTCACCAGCAGCGAAGGTGCCCGGGACTACGGTCGCGGCCTGCTGCTCGGCCGCACCGTCCGGCTGCGCCCCCTCGCCGAGGAGGACGTGCCGCACCTGGACCGGTGGTGGCGGGAGACCGAGTGGCAGCCGCTGCAGCAGCCCACCGTGCGCCCGCGGCCCGCCGGGACGGCCGCCGACCTGTTCCGCGCGTGGAGCGCCAACACCGACCCGGGCGCGGTCGGCCTGAGCGTCGAGACCCTTGAGGACCCCCGCCTCGTCGGGCACGTCACCCTCCACGGGGCGACCCTTCCGCAGCGCACGGGCACCCTCGGCATCATCCTCGGCCCCGAGCACACCGGGCACGGGTACGGGTCGGACGCCGTCCGCGTGCTGCTCCGGTACGCCTTCCAGGAGATGAACCTGCACCGCGTCGAGCTGAGCGTCTGGGGCTTCAACACCGACGCGCGACGCGCCTACGAACGGTGCGGGTTCGTGGTGGAGGGACGACGCCGGGAAGCCGTCTTCCACGCCGGCCGCTACCACGACGACGTCGTCATGGGCGTGCTCGCGAGTGAGTGGAACGCGACCGGCCCGAGCTAGCGCCCCACCCGCCGGGACGGTTTCGGGCGGACGCCGTCCGCGGCTAGGGTGGGCCCACTTGGCGCGGGGCGCCGGGCACCAGCCCGGCTGAGATGCACCCGTGGAACCTGATCTAGGTAGTGCTAGCGAAGGGAACGCCTCATGAGCTCCGTCCTGCCCGACGCCGTCGCGTCGGTCGTCACCGCGGTGCGCGACACAGCACCCCTGGTGCACTGCGTGACCAACGTCGTGGTCACCAACTTCACCGCCAACGTGCTGCTCGCCGCCGGCGCGGCACCGGCCATGGTCGCCGACCCCGAGGAGGCGCCCGTCCTGGCCGGCGTCGCCGGAGGTCTGCTCATCAACCTCGGCACCGTCGAGGGCGGCCAGGCCGACGGCATGCGCGCCGCTGTCGACGGCGCCACCGCCGCGGGCGTGCCCTGGGTGCTCGACCCCGTGGCCATCGGCGCGCTGCCGCTGCGCACCCGCCTCGCGGCCGAGCTCTTCGCGCGCGGCCCCGCCGTCGTCCGCGGCAACGCGTCCGAGATCCAGGCGCTCGCCGGCGGCGCCGGCGGCCGCGGCGTCGACTCCCTCGACACGCCCGACGGCGTGCGGGACGTCGCCCTCGGCCTGGCCCGGTCCTCCGGCGCCGTGATCGCCGTCAGCGGCGCGTCCGACCTGATCACCGACGGCGTGCGCGTCGTGCGCGTCCAGGCGGGCACGTCCCTGATGACGCGCGTGACCGGCGTCGGCTGCTCGCTCGGCGCGCTCGTCGCGGCCTGCTCCGCCGTCACCGAGGACCGCCTGCTCGCCGCGACCGCCGCGACGGCCTGGCTCTGCGTCGCCGCCGACCGCACCACCTCGACCACGCCCGGCAGCTTCGCCGTCGAGCTGGTCGACCGCGTGTTCGACGTCGACCCCGAGGCCGTCGGGTTCGGCGCCGGGCTGGTGAACGAGCCCGCCACCGGGCACGAGCCCGCGCGGGCCGAGGCGTGAGCGCCCGGATCCGCCTCGACCCGTCCGTCTACCTCGTTACCGACACCCAGCAGTGCGGCGGCCCCGCCGGGGTCGTCGCCACGGTGGGCGCGGCGGTCGACGGCGGCGTGACCGCCGTCCAGCTCCGCGACCCGGGCGCGACCACCCGCGAGCTCGTGGACCTCGGCCGCGCGCTGGTCGCCCTGCTGCGGCCGCTCGGGGTACCGCTCGTGGTCGACGACCGGGTGGACGTGGCGCTCGCGATCGACGCCGACGGCGCCCACGTGGGCCAGCGCGACCTCGACCCCGTCTCCGCGCGCCGGCTGCTGGGCCCGGACCGGCACCTCGGGCTGAGCGTCAGCACGCCCGAGGAGGCCCGGGCCGCGGCCGGGCTGCCGGCCGGCACCGTCGACCTGCTCGGCGTGGGCCCGGTGCGGCCCACGCTGACCAAGTCCGACGCCCGGCCGGCGATCGGCTTCGCCCGGCTCGGCGTCGTCACAGCCGCCGCGTCGCTGCCGTGCGTCGCGATCGGCGGGCTGCGGGCGGACGACGTCGCCGCGCTGCACGGCGCCGGTGCGGCCGGCAGCGCCGTCGTCTCCGCCGTCTGCGGTCGGCTCGACCCGGCCGCCGCGGCGCGGGAGCTCGCGCGGGCCTGGGCGGCGGCGCGGGCCGAGGGTCGCTCCGGCGTGCGCTCGGGGGCGACGACGGGGCCGGTCTCGTGAGCGCGCCCGCACAGGGCGCGGCGCAGGTCGGCGACGTCGCGCGCCCGGTCGAAGCGCGTCCCGGCGAAGCGCGTCCCGCCGACGCCGCCGCGCGCGTCGACGCCGCCCCGCGCGTCCGCCCGCCCGGCCACCCCGTCGTGGCGCTGACGATCGCGGGGTCGGACCCGTCCGGCGGCGCCGGGATCCAGGCCGACCTGAAGACCTTCGCGGCGCTCGGCGGTTACGGCTGCGCGGTGCTCACGGGGCTGACGGCGCAGTCCACGACCGGGGTGACGCGGGTGCACCCGGTGCCCGCCGACATGGTGCGCGCGCAGCTCGACACGCTGTTCGCCGACGTCGCCGTGGACGCGATCAAGATCGGCATGACGACGGACGCCGCCGTCGCCCGGGCGGTCGCCGCCGCCCTGCGCGACCTGCGGGCCTCGGGGCGCGCGCCGTTCGTGGTGCTGGACCCGGTGATGGTCGCGACGTCGGGCGACCGGCTGCTCGCGCCCGACGCCGAGGCCGTGCTGCGCGACGAGCTGCTCCCCCTGGCCGACCTGGTGACCCCGAACCTGCCCGAGGCCGCGGTGCTGCTGGGCGTCGACCCGGCCCGGGACGGCGCCGAGGCGGCCGACCAGGCGCGGGCGCTGCGGGCACTCGGCACCGGGTTCGCGCTGGTCAAGGGCGGGCACCTCGACTCGGCGGAGTCGGTCGACCACCTGGCGGGCCCGGGGCTCGGTCCGGAGGGTGTCGGCGGGGACGGCGTCGGCGGGGACGGCGTCGTCGCCCTGGCCGCGCCGCGGATCCCCACGCGGAACACCCACGGCACGGGCTGCACGCTCAGCTCGGCCTGCGCCGTGCTGCGCCCCGCGCACGACGGGTGGGAGCCGGCGGTCCGGGCCGCGAAGGAGTACCTGACCGGTGCGCTGCGTGCGGCGGACGCCCTCGTCGTCGGCGGAACGGGGACGGCGTCGGGCCCGTGGCAAGGCCACGGCCCGGTCAACCACGCCCACGCGACCCACCCACCGACCGCCTGACCCACCGACCACCTGACCCACCGACCACCCGACTGACCCGCCCGACCAAAGGATGCCGAGTCAGTCGGCTGGTCGGACCACCTGGCTGACTCGGCGAAGCCAACCCGGCGAGTCAGTCGGGTGGTCCGACCAGCTGGCTGACTCGGCGGAGTCGGGCCGGCGAGTCAGTCGGGGGGTCACACCGACTTGAGGATCTCCGCCGCCTCGGCCCGGGCCCAGGCGTCGGCCTCCAGCACGCCCTCGACCGATCCCGCGTCGCCCGCCGCCGTCGTCCCGTGCGCCTCGACCACGGCGGCCACGGTGTCGACGATGTCGAGGAACCCGATGGTGCCGTCGTGGAAGGCGTCCACGCACACCTCGTTCGCGGCGTTGTAGACGGCGGGGTGGGTCCCGCCGGCCTCGCCCACCTGGCGGGCCAGCCGGACGGAGGGGAAGGCGTCGTCGTCCAGGGGCAGGAACTCCCAGCTCGCGGCCTGCGTCCAGTCGATACCGACGTCGACGTCGGGCAG
The DNA here is from genome assembly GCF_042728455.1 of Promicromonospora sp. NPDC060204. Classification (NCBI taxonomy): domain Bacteria; kingdom Bacillati; phylum Actinomycetota; class Actinomycetes; order Micrococcales; family Promicromonosporaceae; genus Promicromonospora; species Promicromonospora sp. NPDC060204. Next base: position 1,729 of record NZ_JBHWZO010000263.1, on the reverse strand, counting down.
CCGGTCCGGCCACGACAGGCCGAGCGCGATCGGCACGAGCATCCGCGGCGGCCCGGCCTGCGCGATGGTGGAGCCGTCGACGAACTCGACCATGGAGTGGATCATCTGCTGCGGGTGCACCACGACGTCGATGGCGCTGAACGGCAGGTCGAACAGCAGGTGCGCCTCGATGACCTCCAGACCCTTGTTGACCAGCGTCGCGGAGTTGGTGGTGACCACGCGGCCCATCGCGAAGTTGGGGTGCCGCAGCGCCTGGGCGGGCGTCACGTCGCGCAGGTCGTCCCGCGAGCGGCCGCGGAACGGCCCGCCGCTGGCCGTCACCACGAGCCTGCGCACCTCGGCCGAGGAGCCCGAGCGGAGCGACTGCGCGATCGCGGAGTGCTCCGAGTCCACGGGCACGATCTGACCCTCGTGCCGCACGGCGGCCTTGACCAGGGCGCCGCCCACCACGAGCGACTCCTTGTTCGCGAGCGCCAGCGTCGAGCCCGCACCCAGCGCGGCCAGCGTGGGGCGCAGCCCGACGGAGCCGGTGATGCCGTTGAGCACCACGTCGCTCCCCCGGCCGGCCAGCTCGGTGGCGGCGTCGGGTCCGGCGAGCACCTCGACGCCGTCGGCGCCGGCCTCGCTCAGCAGGGTGGTCAGGGCGGGGCGCGCGGCGGCGTCGGCCACGGCGACGGCGCGGACGCCGAGCGTGGCCGCCTGCCGGGCGAGCAGCGGCAGGTCCGAGCCGCCCGCGGACAGCGCGTCCACGCAGAACCGGTCGGGGTTACGCCCGATGACGTCGACGGCCTGCGTGCCGATGGAACCGGTGGAGCCGAGAAGGGTGACGCTTCGCATGGGGCCCATCCTGTCAGCCCGGAACGTCCTGTCAGCCCGGAACGGCCCGGCCGACGTCAGGACTCGCCCGGCTGCTCCGTCCGGCCGCGCCCGAACATCCGCCAGCCGCGGACCACGCCCCGCGGGTCGGGCACGGGAGCGTCCGCGGCCTCCCATCCGGCGTCGTCGTCGAGCGGGACCACTCGCAGGCCGAAGTCGGCCAGGATCACCGGGATGCCGCGGATCGCGGCGCGGTCCTTCTCCCGGTCGGACTCGGAGAGGTCCGCCCAGGGCCGCAGGTCGGGGTGCAGCCGGCGGGCGTCGTCGCGCTCGGGCCCGTAGGTCCAGCCGGCGGCGACCTTCTCGGCCATCCAGCGGTCGTGCTCGTCCACCGCCCGCGCGTCGACCACCGGTTCCGGGATCCGGCCGTGCTCGGCGTTGCCCGCGGGGACGACGGTGCACCCCATCTGGCGCAGGCGGTCGGGGATGGCGCGCACCTGCGCGCGGTTGGCGGCCCGCAGGTCCTCGGACAGCTCGGACCAGGAGACCATCGCCGGCGCGCTCTGCCACGCCACGCCGCGGGCGCGCTGGTTGCGCAGGTAGGTGAGGTGGGCGGAGACCGCCATCAGGTCGTAGACGTCGTCGTGCACCAGGACGCCGGGTGCGGTGGCCCGGCGCAGCAGCGTCCCGGGCTCGACGATGTCGAGGCGGCCGGCCAGGTCGTCGAGGATGGCGCCGTCGTGCGCGCCGAAGAGCCCGCCCAGCCCGGCGAGCCGGTTCAGGCGCAGCACGACGGCGCCCTCGCTGGCGCGCCAGAGGTCGCTGTCGCGCAGCGCCTCCCGGAGCGCGTCGCCGTCGTCGTCGTGGCACACGTAGACGCGCTGCGGGCTGCCGACCGCGCGGACCTCGGCGA
>NZ_JBHWZO010000262.1:0-8521 GCF_042728455.1 Promicromonospora sp. NPDC060204 | reverse complement strand
GCCCTGCGCCGTGACGTCGGCGCGATGCTCGGCCTCGGCTACATCGTGCTCGTCACGCTCATCGCGATCTTCGCGCCCCTCCTGACCGCGATCAGCGGCTGGACCCCGTACGAGTTCGACCAGACCGCGATCGACCCCAACCTCGGCGGCATGCCGATCGGCCCGTGGGGCGGCGTCAGCGCCGAGCACTGGTTCGGCGTCGAACCGGGCAGCGGCCGCGACATCTTCGCCCGCATCGTCTACGGCGCCCGGGTGTCCATGAGCATCGCGCTGTCCGCCACCGCGCTGACCACCGTGCTGGGCGTGTCGCTCGGGCTCGTGGCCGGCTACTTCGGCGGCCGCGTCGACCTGGTGATCTCGCGCGTCATGGACTTCCTCATGGCGTTCCCGGCCCTGATCTTCATGATCGCGGTGCTCTCGGCGTTGCCGGCGGGCAACCGGTCCGCGCTGCTCGTGGTGGTCATCTCCGTGTTCGGCTGGCCCTACCTGGCGCGCATCGTGCGCGGGCAGACCATGTCGCTCGCGCAGCGGGAGTTCGTCGAGGCCGCCCGGGCCGCGGGGGCAAGCGGCACCCGCATCGTCTTCCGCGAGATCCTGCCCAACCTGCGCTCCACCATCATCGTGATGGCCACCCTCGCCGTGCCCGGCTACGTCGGCACCGAGGCCGGCCTGTCGTTCCTCGGCGTCGGCGTGGTACCCCCGGCGCCGAGCTGGGGCCAGATGATCGCCGCGTCCGTGAAGTGGTACGCCGTCGACCCCGCGTACTTCGTCTTCCCCGGCGCGTGCCTGTTCCTGCTCGTGCTCTCGTTCACCGTGCTCGGCGACCGCCTGCGCGCCGTCGTCGACGCCCAGGAGGGCCGCTGATGCCCCGGTTCCTGATCACCCGAGTCGCCTCCGGCCTCGGCGTGCTGCTGCTCGTGTGCCTGTTCACGTACCTGGTCTTCTTCGCCTTGTCGCCGGACCCTGCGGTGCAGATCTGCGGCAAGAACTGCACGCCCGAGGTCATCGACCAGATCCGCGGCAACCTGGGGCTGGACCAGCCGTTCTGGACCCAGTTCTTCCACTTCGTCGTCGGCATCTTCGCGGGCCGCACCTACGGTGAGGGCGCCGGCGCCGTCGAGTGTGCCGCGCCGTGCCTGGGCTACTCGTTCCAGTCCAGCCAGGCCGTGTGGGACATGATCATCCAGCGCCTCCCGGTCTCCGCGACGATCGCCGTGGGCGCCGCCGTGCTGTGGCTGCTCGCCGGGCTGGCCGGCGGCCTGCTCAGCGCCGTCAAGGAGGGCACGTTCCTCGACCGGTTCACCACCGGCCTGACGCTGACCAGCATGTCGATCCCCAACTACGTGCTCGCCCTCGTGCTGCAGTACGTGCTGGTGGTCAAGCTGCAGTGGCTGCCGTTCCCGCAGGCCGTCGCCTTCGCCGACGACCCGGGGCAGTGGTTCGCCAACTTCGTCATGCCGTGGATCGTGCTCGCCGTCGGCTATGCGGCCGCCTACACGCGGCTGACCCGCGCCAACGTGCTCGACGTGCTGCGCGAGAACTACGTGCGCACCGCCTACGCCAAGGGCCTGGCCCAGCCGCTGGTCTGGCGCCGGCACGCGCTGCGTCCGGCCCTGACGCCGATCGTGACGATCTTCGGGATGGACTTCGCCGGCCTGCTCGGCGGGGCCCTGATCACCGAGACGGTCTTCGGCATCAACGGCGTCGGCAAGATGGCCGCCGACTCCATCGCCCGCAACGACCAGCCGGTGATCATGGGCGTCACGCTGCTCGCCGGGTTCCTCGTCGTCGTCGGCAACATCGTGGTCGACGTCGTCTACACCGCCATCGACCCGAGAGTGCGGGTGAACGCATGAGCCTGCTCCAGGTGCGCGACCTCACGGTCACCTTTCCCACCCCGCGCGGGCCGCTGGACGCCGTCCGCTCGCTCGACCTCGACCTGGAGCCCGGCGGCGCGCTGGGCATCGTGGGCGAGTCCGGCTCCGGCAAGTCCATGACCAGCCTGGCGATCATGGGGCTGCAGCCCCAGGCCGCGCAGCGCAGCGGCAGCGTGCGGCTGGGCGGCCAGGAGCTCGTCGGGATGTCCGAGGCAGAGTTGCGCCGCGTGCGCGGCGACCGCATCGCGATGGTCTTCCAGGACCCGCTCTCCTCCCTGAACCCGTACTACACGGTCGGGCTGCAGATCGAGGAGGCCTACCGCGCACACCGGCCCGGCACCACGCGGCGCGTGGCCCGGCGGGTCGCGATCGAGGCGCTGGAACGGGTGCACATCCGCGACGCCGCGCGGCGCGTGGACCACTACCCGCACCAGTTCTCGGGCGGCATGCGCCAGCGCGTCATGATCGCCATGGCGCTGAGCACCGAGCCCGAGCTGCTGATCGCCGACGAGCCCACCACGGCGCTCGACGTCACCGTCCAGGCGCAGATCCTCGACCTGCTGCAGGAGATCCGGCGCGAGACCGGCACGGGGCTCGTGCTGATCACGCACGACCTGGCCGTCGTCAGCGAGGTCACCGACCACATCGTCGTCATGAAGGACGGCGTGTGCGTGGAGCGGGGCGCCGTGGAGCAGATCTTCACGGACCCGCGGCACGCCTACACCCGGGCGCTGCTCGACGCCGTCCCGCGGATCGACGACGAGATCGGCGAGCTGCGCGCGGTCGGCACCAAGAAGGACGGAGGACCAGCATGAGCACGCCCCTGCTGCGCGCCACGCACCTCGTCAAGGAGTTCCCGGTCATGGGCACGGGCGGCCTGCTGCGCCGTCCGGACACCTTCCGGGCCGTGGACGACGTGAGCTTCGAGATCAACGCGGGCGACACGCTCGCCCTGGTGGGCGAGTCCGGCTCGGGCAAGTCGACGACGGCGCGGCTGGCCGCCCGGCTGCTGGACGCCACCTCCGGCACCGTCGAGCTCGACGGCGAGGACGTGACCCGGCTGGGCCGGGCCGACCTGCGCCGGTTCCGCAGCGACGTGCAGGTCGTCTTCCAGGACCCGTACTCCTCGCTCAACCCGCGGCACACCGTGGAGCGCATCGTCACCGCTCCCCTGCTCTACCAGCAGCGGAGCATCCCCGGCGGCGCGCGCGCCTTCACCCGCTCGCTCATGGAGCGGGTCGGGCTGGACCCCGACCACTCGCAGAAGTACCCGGCGCAGTTCTCCGGTGGCCAGGCGCAGCGCATCGGCATCGCCCGCGCGCTCGCGGTCGGGCCGCGCGTCGTGGTGTGCGACGAGGCCGTCTCGGCCCTCGACGTCTCCGTGCAGGCGCAGGTCATCAACCTGCTGCGCGACCTGCAGCGCGAGGAGGGGCTGACCTACCTGTTCATCGCGCACGACCTCGCGGTGGTGCGGCAGATCGCCACCCGCGTCGCGGTGATGACGCAGGGCCGGATCGTCGAGGAGGGCGACCGCGACGCCGTCTTCGACGCGCCGCAGCACGAGTACACGCGCAAGCTGCTCGACGCCGTGCCCCGCATCCGCCCCGAGTGGGAAGCGGCCCGACGGCGCAACGCGGCGCTCGCGGCGGAGGGAGCGCGATGAGCACGACCTGGACCACGTACCTGCTGCCCGGGATCGGCGTCCGCGAGCGCCGTCTCGCGGTGCCGCTGGACCGGAGCGGTCGCCTGCGCGGCGAGGTGTCGTTGCTGGTCCGCGAGCTGGTGGACCCGACGCGCGGCGACGAGGACCTGCCGCTGCTGGTGTACCTGCAGGGCGGGCCGGGCGGCGCGAACCCGCGGCCGCTGCGCCGGGACGGCTGGCTGGACGTGGCGCTGCGCGACCATCGAGTAGTGCTGGTGGACCAGCGCGGCACGGGCGGCAGCTCGCCGCTGGACGGCGAGGCGCTGGCCGGGCTGGACGCCCGCGCGGGTGCCGACCTGCTGGCGTGCTACCGGGCAGACTCGATCGTCGCGGACCTGGAGGACGTGCGCCGGGACGTGTACGGCGGGCGGCCGTGGTCCACGCTGGCGCAGAGCTTCGGCGGCTGGATCACGCTGACGTACCTGTCGGTGGCGCCGCAGGCGCTGCGCGCCTGCTACGTCGCGGGCGGCATCCCGGGCACGCCGCCCGACGCCGCGGAGGTCTACCGCCGCACGTTCGGCCGGGTGGCCGGCAAGACGGCGGAGTTCTACCGGCGTTACCCGGCCGACGTCGAGGCGGTCGCGGCGATCGCGGACCGGCTCGCGCAGGGCGACGTCCTGCTGCCGGACGGCGACGTGCTGACCGTGCGCCGGTTCCAGTCCATGGGCATCGACCTGGGCATGAAGCCGGGGCCGGAGCGGCTGCACTGGTTCGTCGAGAAGGCGTTCGCGGCGCCGGGCCGGCTGTCGGCCGGGTTCCTCCAGGAGGCGATGGTCCGCACCGCGCAGGCGGACGGCCCCCTGTTCTGGACGCTGCAGGAGTCGATCTACGGCCACGGCGGCAACGGTCCCACGGGCTGGGCGGCCCAGGCGGAGCGCGACCGGCGTCCGGAGTTCGACCCGGAGCGCCGTCCGCTGCTGTTCACGGGCGAGATGGCGTTCCCGTGGATGTTCGACGAGATCCGGCTGCTGCGCCCCTTCGCGGGCGCGGTGCACGAGCTGGCGGCGCGCCAGGAGTGGTCGCCGCTGTACGACCTGGACCGCCTGGCCGCCAGCGAGGTGCCCCTGGCGGCGATCGTCTACCACGACGACATGTTCGTGGACTCGGGCCTGCAGCTCGACACGCTCTCGCGGGTCGGGTCGGCGCAGGCGTGGGTCACCAACGAGTACGAGCACGACGGGATCGGTGACGCACGCGTGCTGGAGCGCCTGCGTGAGCTGGTCCGCGACCGAGGAGGAGAGATCCGATGAACACGCACGACACCGCTGGCCGGCCCCCGTACGCGGGGACCCGCGCGCCCCGCCTGGCCGACAGCCCGGCGTTCAACGCCCACATGGCCCGCGGGTGGGGCGCGCCCGACGTCGTCGTCCCGGTGATCCCCGGGGCGCCGGAGGCGGCCGCGGACCACCGCCGCCGCCTGTCGGAGCGCATCGGCGCGCGCGACGCCGTGGTCAGCGCCGGGCGCGCGCCGCTGCGCAACGGCGACGCGATGTACGGGTTCCGCGCGGACAGCGACTTCGTGTGGCTCACCGGCGTGCAGCCCGAGGACGGCGTCCTGGTGCTGCGGGCGAGCGACGGCGGGCACGACGCGACGCTGTACCTGCCGCCGCCCGCGCGGCCCGGCGAGAGCGAGTTCTTCGCGAACGCGGCCTACGGCGAGCTGTGGGTCGGGCCCTCCCCCGACCTGGCCGCGTGGGCCGCGGCGCTGGGCATCGCCGTGGAGCCGCGTTCCGCGCTGGACGCCGTGCTCGACACGCTGGACGGCGCCCTCGCCTCGCCGTCGGTCGACGACGACCTGGTGCGCCGGTTCGGCCTCAAGCCGTCCGAGGACCTGGCCCGGGCGCTGTCCGACCTGCGCATGATCAAGGACGACTGGGAGATCGCGCAGCTCCGCGAGGCGATCGACCACACCGTGACCGGGTTCGACGCGGTCGCGCGCGAGGTGCCGCGCGCCGTCGACGGGCTCGGCGAGCGCTGGCTGCAGGGAACGTTCGACCGGCACGCCCGCACGTTCGGCAACGGCCCCGGGTACTCGACGATCGTCGGCTCCGGACCGCACGCCCCGACCCTGCACTGGGTGCGCTGCGACGGACCGATCCTGCCCGACATGCCGCTGCTGCTCGACATGGGCGTCGAGGCCAACTCGCTGTACACGGCCGACGTGACGCGCACCATCCCGCCGTCGGGCACCTTCAGCCCGATCCAGCGCCAGGTGCACGACCTGGTCGAGAAGGCGCACCGCGCCGGCATGGCGCAGATCCGTCCCGGCGTGGAGTACCTCGACTTCCACTACGCCTCCATGGAGGTCATCGCCCAGGGGCTGCACGACTGGGGCCTGCTGGACGTCTCCGTCGACGAGGCGCTGTCGCCGGGCGGGCAGCAGCACCGGCGCTGGCTGGTCTGCGGCATCGGGCACCACCTCGGGCTGGACGTGCACGACTGCGCCCACTCCGACTACCCCACCTACCAGGCTGCTCCCCTGGCCCCCGGCGTGGTCATGACCGTCGAGCCCGGGCTGTACTTCCACGCCCACGACGAGACGGTGCCGCCCGAGCTGCGCGGCATCGGCGTGCGCCTGGAGGACGACCTGCTGGTCACGGCCGACGGCGCCGAGGTGCTCTCCGACGCGCTGCCGATCGACGCCGCCGGCATCGAGCGGTGGACCACAAAGCGGCTCGGCAATGGCTGAGGCCGTGCTGGCGGCACCGCCTCGGGTGGCCGAGCCGTTCCCGCTCGCCGACGTCGTCCTCACGGGCGGCGTCTTCACGCGGGCCCGCGACCAGATGCTGCACCTGGCCCGCGTCTACCCCGTGGACCGGCTGCTCGCCGTGTTCCGCGCGAACGCCGGGCTGGACACGCGCGGGGCGCTGCCGCCAGGCGGCTGGGAGGACTTCGGCCACCCCGACGAGGACGCCTGGGGCCCCGACGACTACCCCGGCCGCGAGGCCGCGCCCACCGCCAACCTGCTGCGCGGCCACTACGCGGGGCACTTCCTGTCCATGCTGGCGCTCGCGGCGGGCGGCGCGGACGACGCCGTGCTGCGGGCCGAGCTGCGCGCCAAGGTCGACGCGATGGTCGAGGGGCTGCGCGAGGTCCAGGAGACCCTGGCCGCGACCGGGCGCTACAGCCACCCCGGGTTCCTGGCCGCGTACGGCGAGTGGCAGTTCTCGCGGCTGGAGGGCCTGGCGCCCTACGGCGAGATCTGGGCGCCGTACTACACGTGCCACAAGATCATGGCGGGGCTGCTCGACGCGCACCGGCACACGGGATCGGATGTGGCGCTGGACGTCGCGGCGGCGATGGGTCGCTGGGTGCACGGGCGGCTGTCCGTGCTGCCGGCCGAGCAGCGCGCGCAGATGTGGGCCCTGTACATCGCGGGCGAGGCCGGCGGCATGAACGAGGTGCTGTGCGACCTCGCGGTACTGACCGGGGACCGCACGTTCGTGGAGACCGCGCGGCTGTTCGACCTGGACACGCTGCTGGACTTCGCGGCGGCGGGGCGGGACGAGCTGGACGGCATGCACGCCAACCAGCACGCCGCCACGCTCCTGGGCTACCTCGGGCTGGCCGACCTCACGGGCGAAACCCGGTATCTGGACGCCGTCGTCAACCTCTGGGACATGCTCGTGCCCGGCCGCACCTACGCCCACGGGGGCTCCGGCGAGAACGAGCTGTGGGGGCCGGCAGGCGCCGTCGCAGGCGACATCGGCAACCGGAACGCCGAGACGTGCGTGACCTACAACATGCTCAAGATCGCGCGCGCCCTGTTCGAGCGCACGGGCGAGGCGCGGTTCGCGGACTACTACGAGCGGGCCGTGACCAACCAGATCCTGGGCTCGCGGCGCGACGTCGACTCCGACGACTCGCCCGAGGTCACGTACATGTTCCCCGTGCACCCGGGGGCGCTGCGCGAATGGGACAACGTGGGTACCTGCTGCGGCGGCACCGGGCTGGAGAACCACGTCAAGTACCAGGACTCGGTGTACTTCCGGTCGGGCGGCCCGGGCAGCCTGGGTGGCTCGGACGGCGGCGCGGCGGGGCTGGACGGCGGCGTCCGGACCGTGTGGGTCAACCTCTACGTGCCGTCCACGGCGAGCTGGCCGGAGGCCGGCGTCAGCCTGACGCAGGAGACGGCCTACCCGCTGGAGGACGCCAGCCGGATCCGGGTCGACGCGACCGGTGACCTGGAGCTGCGCCTCCGCGTGCCGGGCTGGGCGGCCGTGGACACCTGCACGGTGACTGTCGACGGCGAGGCGCAGTCCCTGCGGGCCGACGCCGGGTACGTCGTCCTGCGGCGCGACTGGCGCCCCGGCACCGTGGTCGAGATCGACGTGCCGCTGACGCTGCGCGAGGTCCCGGCGCCGGACGACACCTCGGTGGTCACCCTGGAGCTCGGGCCGACAGTGCTGCTCGCCCGCAGCGCCGCCACGACCTGGCTGCCGATCCAGGCCGCGACCTGGCGGCGGCTCGACGGCACGCTCGACGCCCCGCTGACCCCGGCCGACGACGGCACGTGGCGGCTGGGCGACCTCGTCCTGGAGCCGACGTGGTCCGGGTCGGACGCCCGGTACCACATGTACCTGCGCCGGGCCGACGCGCGGATCGCGTTCGCCGGGACGGACCCCGCGACCGACTCGGGCGTGCCCAACGCGGCGCGGGCGGACGGGCGGACGTTCCTCGACGTGCTCTGGGCGGACGGCGGGTTCGCCGACCGGGACGCGTTCGTCGACGGGGTGCTGCGCACCACGCACGAGTTCGTGGAGCTCGGGCTGCTGAGCGCCGCGGAGGCACGGCAGGTGCTGGTGGCGGCGGCGCGCTCAGCCGTCGGGCGGGGGAAGGACGGCGTCGGGCATGAAGCCGAAGGCGACCCCGGGCATGACGCCGGGGGCGACGCTGACCGGGAGGCCGCGCGTGCGGCGGAGGAGGCCGCGCTCCTGTCGCG
>NZ_JBHWZO010000261.1:0-8651 GCF_042728455.1 Promicromonospora sp. NPDC060204 | reverse complement strand
GGTGTGGGGAGCGGCCGCCGGAGGAGCGGGGGGAGGTTCAGCGGCGGCGCAGCACGAGACCGCGCACGTACGACGCCTGACCAGCATGCTGCAGGTCGTCGTTCACGACGCTGACCAGCCGCACACCGAGCGTCACCGGTGGGTCCCACCGCGTGTCGACGATGCGGTCGAGGTCGTCGTCGGACAGCCGGTTCAGGTACCGCACCGTCTGGTCGTGCACGGCGTCGTGATACCCCGTCAGCAGGTCGCCGGAGGAGACCTGGACCGCGGCGACCTCGTCGGCGTCGTGCCGGTAGCCGGTCTCCTCGGCCGGGAAGGGCAGGCCGAACCGGCGGTCCCAGCCGTCGTCCGACCAGATCTGGCTGGTGCCCGCGGCGTCGGCGACGTGGTCGTCCTGGACCCGGGTCAGGTGCCAGACGAGCCACGCGACCGAGTTGGACCCGTCGTCGGGCCGGAAGGCGAGCTCGTCGGGGGACAGCCCCCGGACCGCGCCGTGCACCGTCTCCTTGATCCGGCCGAACGCGTCCACCAGCAGATCCGTACCCCGCATCGTTCCCCCTCAGGCCTCGACGTCGCGTGCGGTGCCACGATGCCACAGCGCCGCCGACGGCGGCTGCTCAGCCCCGCCGACGGCGCACGCTCAGCCCTCGTGGCCGGCGGCCGCTCAGCCCGCGAGCCGGATCATCACCTTGCTGCTGTCCCTGCCCGCGGCGGCCGCCAGCGCCGCGCCGGCCTCGTCGATGCCGAACCGATGGGTGATCACGCCGGACACGTCGAGCCCGTCGCGCAGCGCGGCGAGCGCGTCGCTGATCTCCTCGACGAACCGGTAGGCGCCGATCCACGTGATCTCGCGGGTCACGAGGTCGCCGAGCGCGGCGGGGGCCGCGGTGCCGGGCAGGTTGCCGACCTGCACGAGGGTGCCGCCGCGGGCCGTGGCCCGCAGCACGCCGCCGAGCGCCGCCGGGGCGCCGGAGGCCTCGAAGACGAGCTCGCTGTCGGGCGGCAGCACGTCGCCGCCCGCCACGTTGAGCACGTGGTCGGCGCCGAGCTCCTTGGCCACGGCCAAAGAGGTGTCGGAGACGTCGGCCGCGGTGACGGAGGCGGCACCCGCGTGCTTCGCGGCGGCCACGACGAGGCACCCGATCGGGCCCGCGCCGTTGACCACCACGTCGCGCCCGGTGACGGCGCCGGCCCGGCGTACCGCGTGCATCGCCACGGCGAGCGGCTCGGCCAGCGCGCCCAGCTCGGTGCCGACGCCGTCGGGCAGACGGCGGAGCTGGGCCGCGGGGACGGCCCGCAGCTCGCTGAACCCGCCGTCGGTCGGAGGGTCGAAGGCGGCCGACCCGAAGTACCGGACCTGCGAGTGCAGGTTGGTGCGCCCGGCCAGCCGGTCGGGCAGCACCGACCCGGGCGTGGCCTGCGCCGGGTGCACCGTGACCGCGGTGCCCGGCGCCCAGCCGGTGACACCCGGACCACTCGTGACCACCCGCCCGGCCACCTCGTGGCCCAGCACGAGCGGGCCGCGCAGCACGGCGGTGCCGGAGGCGCCGTTCTTCCAGTAGGCGACGTCGGACCCGCAGACGCCGCCCCACTCCATGGCCACGACGACCTCGCCGGGCCCGGCCACGGGGTCGGGGCGCTCCTCGACCCGCAGGTCGCCGGCGCCGTGGACGACGACGGCCCTCATGCCGCGTCCTCGAGCTGGACCAGGTCGCGGCCCTGGGTCTCCGGGGAGAGCCGCGCCGCCACCAGGGTGATCGTCGAGTAGACGATGAGCATCGCCGCGATGGGCCACCAGCTCTTGGTCGCCGCGGTCAGCGACGCGGCGATCACCGGCCCGATCGCGGTGGCGAGGATGCCGCCGATCTCCTTGGACAGGGCGAGCTGCGTGAACCGGGTGCGGGCGCCGAACAGCTCCGCCATCGTCACGCTCTCCAGGGCGAACAGGCCCAGCACGCCGAGGTTGAGGCCGGCGATCATGCCGAACAGCAGCGCGGCGGTGCTGCCGCTGGTGATGAGCAGCATCATCGGGAACGCGAACGCGATGGTCAGCAGGGACAGCGCGGTGTAGATGGCGCGCCGGCCGAACCGGTCGCCGAGCATGCCCACCAGGGGCACGGTCACGAAGCCCGCGATGGAGCCCCACATGATGGCCTCGGTGGGCAGCGCCCGGTCCATGGCCAGGCTGGTGGCGATGTAGCCGACCAGGAAGGTCTGCACCAGGCCGGAGTTGCCGGCCTGGCCGAACCGCAGGGCGAGGGCCAGGAAGAACGCCTTGCCCTTGCGCTGCGTCAGGGCGGCCTCCAGCACCGGTGCGGCCTCGGCCTCCTTGACCTCGGCGCGGGTCAGGGCCACGCCGTCGACGACGTCGGGCCGGGCCTCGAAGACCGGGCTCTCCTTGACGTTGCGGCGGATCCAGACGGCGAAGATCATCAGCACGAAGCTGAGCAGGAACGGCAGGCGCCAGCCCCAGGACAGGAGCTGCTCCTCGCTGAGCACGACCAGCAGCAGGGCCCACAGTGCTGAGGCCGCCAGGGTGCCGGAGTTGGTGCCGAGCGAGACCAGCGAGGCGACCAGGCCGCGCCGCTTGACGGGCGCGTACTCGGCGAGCATGACGGTGGCGCCCGCGATCTCGGCGCCTGCGCCGAAGCCCTGGATCAGCCGCAGCGCGACCAGGAGGATCGGCGCGGCGATCCCGATCATCTGGTAGGTCGGCAGCACGCCGATCAGCGTGGTCGAGACGCCCATGAGCGCGATGGTCAGGAACAGCACCTTGCGGCGTCCGATCCGGTCGCCCATGCGGCCGAAGTAGACGGCGCCCGCGAGCCGCGCCACGTACCCGACGCCGTAGGTGGCCATCGCGGCGATCAGGGCGATGGCGGGGCTGACCCCGGGGAAGAAGATCTGGTTGAAGACGATCGCGGCCGCCAGCGAGTAGAGCTGGAAGTCCATAAATTCCATCGCTGTACCGAGCCAGCCGGACACGGCGGCCCGGGTCAGGTCCTTGGTGGACCGGGTGACGGCGTTGCCCGGAGAGCTGCCCGGTGAGGTGTTGCCCGGTGAGGTCATAGCGGTGTCCGCCATGGGAGGTGCTCCTTGACTTCTTTGACTGACGTCGTTGTCCGAACGGCTGCGACGGCCGATGTGTGGCAGGCCTTGTATGTAAGCAGCGTCCACAAGTCTGTGTCAACCGTCGGTGGCATGGGAGCGGGCGTCTTCTCGTCTAGACTCCGGGCATGGGGCAAGCCTCGACCCGATCGAACCGGAGCGTCGTCTACGAGACGCTGCGGCGCAAGGTGCTCACGCTGGAGCTCGCCCCGGGGGCCTCCCTGTCGGAGAACGAGCTGGCCGCGGCCCTCGGCGTCAGCCGCACACCGGTGCGCGAGAGCCTGATCCTGCTCGGCGAGGAGGGCCTGGTCCGGGTCTTCCCCAAGGTCGGGTCCTTCGTGTCCCGGGTCGACGCCGAACGCGTCGCCGACGCGCAGTTCCTCCGCGAGGCGGTCGAGCTGGCCGCGTTCGACGACATCCCCGAGACGCTGGACGCCGACCTGCTCGCGGAGCTCCGGGCCAACCTGGAGCAGCAGCGCGAGCCCGGGCTCGACGTCGAGCGGTTCTTCGCGCTCGACGAGGCGTTCCACCACGGCCTGCTGCGGCTGAGCGGGCACGGCAGGGCCTGGTCGACGGTGGTGGCGGCCAAGGGACACCTGGACCGCGCGCGACGCCTCGGCCTGCACGAGACCAACGGCGTCGGCCGGTTCGTGGACGAGCACCATGCCATCCTCGACGCCGTGGTCGCCGGGGACATCTCCAGCGCCCGCGACAGCCTCCGGGCGCACCTGCGCGCCGTCTTCGACGACATCGAGAAGACCCGGCAGCGCTCGCCCGAGCTGTTCGCCGCGGACGACGGGACCGTGCCCGTGCGCCGCAGCATCGCCGTCTGGGAGTAGGCGGTACCAGGGGGGTACACAGGAGTCATCGCTGGGACGATTCGCCCGCGCCCGCCGTGGACCAGAGTCGGTCACGTCAAACATCCCCGGCACCACGAGAGGCGGCCGACGTGGCCTCCCCACTGATCTCCGTCCATGACCTGCGCAAGACCTACGGGTCCGGCCCCAGCGCCTTCGAGGCGCTCAAGGGCCTCGACCTGGACATCGCCCCGGGCGAGTCCCTGGCGATCGTCGGCAAGAGCGGCTCGGGCAAGTCGACCCTGATGCACCTGCTCGCCCTGCTCGACCGGCCCACCTCGGGCACCATCACCCTGGACGGCACCGACACGTCGCGGCTGTCCGCGCGGCAGCTCAACCACACCCGCAACAGCGCCTTCGGGTTCGTCTTCCAGCAGTTCTTCCTCAACGCCCAGGCCAGCGTGCTGGACAACGTGACGCTCCCGCTCAAGATCGCCGGGGTGGCGCGCAGCGAGCGCACCGCCCGCGGGATGGCGGCGCTGGCCCAGCTCGAGCTCGACGACAAGGCGGGCAACAAGGCCAACGACCTGTCCGGCGGGCAGAAGCAGCGGGTGGTCATCGCCCGGGCGCTGATCAACACGCCGCGCGTGATCTTCGCCGACGAGCCGACCGGCAACCTGGACACCGCCACGGGCGCCGTCGTCGAGGACATCCTCTTCGACCTGAACCGGCGCCAGGGCATCAACCTGGTGGTCGTCACGCACGACGAGGAGCTCGCCGCCCGCTGCGACCGCAGCGTCTACATCCGCGACGGCCTGGTCGCCGAGCACGCGGAGGTGGCGGCATGAGGGCCCTCGACGTCGTCACCACGGCGTTCCGCAACGCGTTCCGGTCCCGGCTGCGGACCAGCCTGACCGTCCTGGCCATCTTCATCGGCGCGTTCACGCTGTCGGTGACCAACGGCCTCGGCACCGGCATCAACCGGTACATCGACGACACGGTGGCCTCGGTGGGCGTCGACGACGTCATGACCGTCACCGCGACGAACGAGGACGCGCCGACCGACGGCGGCCCCGCCGAGTACGACCCCGACCAGATCGCCGTCGAGGGTCCGCCGGGGGCCACGGCGACCGCCCTGACCGACGACGACATCGACACGATCGCCGGCATCGACGGCGTCCTGTCCGTCGAGCCGGTCAAGAACGTCACCACCGACTACGTCCAGCACGACGGCGGCGACAAGTTCCAGCTCTCGATCTCCCAGTTCGTGCCGGGGATGAAGGTCGAGCTCGCGTCCGGCACCCAGGTCGACCTCGACGCCGCCGACCCGCAGGTCGTGCTGCCCGAGAGCTACCTCGAGCCGCTGGGCCTCGGCACCGCGGCCGACGCCGTCGGGCAGATCGTCGTGCTGGCCGTCACCGACGGCACCGGCACGCAGGTGACCACCGAGGCGGACGTCGTCGGCATCGCCGAGCCCGGCGTGATCAGCATGGCCGGCGCGATCCCCAACGACACGCTCGCCGAGAAGCTCTACGACCTGCAGACCACGGGGGCGCCGGAGGCGGAGACCACGCGGTACGCCCAGGCGTCCGTCTCGTTCGACGCCGCCGCGGGCGACGAGGCGACCCAGGGCCTCCAGGACCGGCTGGAGGACGCCGGCTACACCGCCAGCACCCTGGAGGACCAGCTCGGCACCATCACCTCCGTGATCGACGCCATCGTGCTCGTGCTCAACGGGTTCGCGGTGATCGCCCTGGTCGCGGCCGCCATCGGCATCGTCAACACCCTCTTCATGGCGGTGCAGGAGCGCACCCGCGAGGTGGGGCTCATGAAGGCGATGGGGCTGTCCAGCCCGCGCGTCTTCGCCCTGTTCAGCATCGAGGCGGTGGTCATCGGCCTGGTCGGCAGCGCCCTGGGCGTGCTCGCGGCGATCGGCGTCGGGCAGCTCGTGGGCGGGATCTCCGGGGACCTCCTGGCGAACCTCCCGGGGCTCACGCTCATCGCGTTCGACCCGGTGACGGTCGCGGCCGTGGTGCTCGGGGTCATGGCCATCGCGTTCCTCGCCGGCACGCTGCCCGCCCTGCGGGCCGCCCGGCAGGACCCGATCTCCTCGCTGCGGTACGAGTGAGTGACCGGACGCCTCCTTCGCCGCGCGGCGGAGGAGGCGTCCGGCTACTTTTCAGTGCATGAACCAGTCGGACGACGGCGGCGTCCTGACCGGCCCGATGCTCCTGACGGCGCCCCGATGCTCGTAGCCGCGCTGTGGGGCGCGGTCGGCGCGGCGGCGCTGGTCGTCGGCGCCCTCGTCGCCTACGCCGGGGCGCCCAGCCGCCGGTTCATCGCCGTCGTCATGGCGCTCGGCGCCGGCCTGCTCATCGGCTCGGTCTCCTTCGAGCTGGTCGACGAGGCGGTCAAGACCGCGTCGGTCGGCCTCGTGGGGCTGCTCACGCTGCTGGGCGCCGCCACGTTCACCGTGGGGGACTGGTGGCTGGGGCGCAAGGGCGGCGGCGGGCGCAAGGACGCGGACGGCGCCCAGGCGGACGGGAACCCGCTCGCCATCGTCTTCGGCTCGGTGCTCGACGGCGTCCCGGAGTCGTTCGTGCTGGGCCTGACTGTGCTGCAGGGCGACGTGAGCGTCGCCCTGCTGGCGGGCATCGTCCTGAGCAACTTCCCGGAGGGCCTGTCGTCCTCCAGCGGGCTGCGCGCCACGGGCTGGGCCCGGTCGCGGGTGCTGTGGATGTGGTCCGTCGTCGTGCTGGTCTCGGCGGTGAGCGCCGCGCTCGGCTACCTGCTGCTCGACCCGGCCACCGGGCGCACCGGGGCGGCCGCCCAGGGCTTCGCGGCGGGCGCGCTGCTCGCGATGGTCTCGAACACCCTCCTGCCCGAGTCGTACAAGGTCGAGGGCGTGGCGACCGGCTCCCTGGTGGCGATCGGTTTCGCCGTGTCCCTGATGCTGTCCGCGCTCTGACCGTCTGCGCTCTGGCCGTCCGCGCTCTGCCGCAGCTCACCCGTTCTGGGGGAGCCCGGCCGGACACGCCGCGGCAAGCATGGGGGCACCCGAGCAGACCTGCGGCCTGTGCCGCCGAGCCGTAGGAGGCAGCGTGGCCGACACACCGAACATCCTCGTGATCTGGGGCGACGACATCGGGATCACCAACATCAGCGCCTACTCCGACGGCGTGATGGGGTACCGCACCCAGAACATCGACCGCATCGCGGACGAGGGCGCGCGGTTCACCGACTACTACGGCGAGCAGAGCTGCACCGCCGGCCGCGCAGCGTTCATCACCGGGCAGAACCCGTACCGCACGGGGCTCACGAAGGTGGGCATGCCGGGCGCGAAGCTCGGGCTCCAGGCCGAGGACCCCACGATCGCGACGGCGCTCAAGGAGCGGGGATACGCCACCGGCCAGTTCGGCAAGAACCACCTCGGCGACCGCGACGAGCACCTGCCGACCCAGCACGGCTTCGACGAGTTCTTCGGCAACCTGTACCACCTCAACGCCGAGGAGGAGCCGGAGCAGCGTGACTACCCGCGGCCGGAGGACTTCCCCGACTTCCGCGAGCGGTTCGGCCCGCGCGGTGTGCTCCATTGCTGGGCGAACGGGGACGGCACCCAGCGCATCGAGGACACCGGCCCCCTGACCCGTAAGCGCATGGAGACGGTCGACGAGGAGTTCCGGGACGCCGCGCTCGGCTTCATGCGCGACAAGGCGGCCGCCGACCAGCCGTTCTTCGTGTGGTTCAACTCGACGCACATGCACTTCCGCACCCACGGCAAGCCCGAGAGCAAGGGCCGGGCCGGGCGGTGGCAGTCGGAGTACCACGACACGATGCTCGACCACGACGACGTCGTGGGCAGCCTGCTGGACGAGCTCGACGCGCTCGGCATCGCGGAGAACACCATCGTCATCTACTCCACGGACAACGGCCCGCACATGAACAGCTGGCCGGACGCCGGGATGACGCCGTTCCGCAACGAGAAGAACTCCAACTGGGAGGGCGCCTACCGCGTGCCGGCGATGGTCCGCTGGCCGGGCCACATCCCGGCGGGCACGGTGCTCAACGGGCTCTTCAGCCACGCCGACTGGTTCGTCACGCTGCTGGCCGCGGCGGGGGAGCCGGTCATCGCGGACCGCCTGCGGGAGGGCACGGACCTCGGCGGCACGCGCTACAAGGTGCACCTCGACGGGCACGACCAGCTCGCCTACCTGACCGGGGAGAGCGAGAAGTCCGCGCGCGAGCACTTCTTCTACGTGTCCGACGACGGCGACCTGACCGCCCTGCGCTTCGACAACTGGAAGATGGTGTTCCTGGAGCAGCGCGCGGCCGGCACCCTCGACATCTGGCTGGAGCCCTACGTCCAGCTCCGGGCGCCGAAGATCTTCAACCTGCGGACCGACCCGTTCGAACGCGCGGACATCACGTCCAACACCTACTTCGACTGGATGCTGGACCACATCTACCTGGCGGTGCCCGCCCAGGCCTACGTCGCCCGGATGGTGGCGACGCTGGCCGAGTTCCCGGCTCGCCAGGAGCCGGCGTCGTTCAGCGTCGACCAGGTCCTCGCCAAGCTCAAGGCAGGTGCGGCGAGCGCATGACGGCGTACACCGACCACCCCCGCGTCGCCGGCGCCGCGCCCGCCGTCGGGCCGGACGCCGTCGGTCTGACCGCCGTCGGGCCGGACACCGTCCGGCTCGACGGCGGGGTGGTGCGGATGGGGTCCGACGACCACTACCCCGAGGA
>NZ_JBHWZO010000260.1:0-8660 GCF_042728455.1 Promicromonospora sp. NPDC060204 | reverse complement strand
CCCGGAAACACCGTGGTTTCCGGGCCTAATGACGGGGTAGAAGCGCACCTCGATTGTTGACCCGCTGATTCGTCGATCCGAGTGGTCCCGACGAGGTGCGCCTCGCTGCTGACAGTCCGCCCGGCGTCGAGCGCCGGGCTCGGTCGGTGCTGCCCCAGCAAAGGTGCGCTTCTACCCCGTCATTAGGCCCGGAAACGCCGTGGTTTCGGGCCCAATGACGGGGGAGAAGCGCACCTTCAGAACGCCCGCGGAACGACCGCGCGCACCGGCCGGGTTAGCCGCCGCAGGTTGCCGCCGCGTACCCCGTCTCGATCACGCGCGTCACCGGCTCGCCGTCCACCTCGCCCGTCACCCGCACCACCGCGGCCCCCGCGTCGGCACGCGCCGAGCGCACCGCGAACGACTGGTACGCGACCGCGCCCGGCGCCACACCAACGAACGACCGCGTGCCGTACGGGGTGGTGAGCGTGACGTCCACGGGGCCGTCGTGGTCGTTCACGGCGCGCACCGCCAGGGTCGCGCTGCCCGCCAGGCACCGGACCTCGGCCGTCACTGCCACCGCTGGCGACGAAGACCCACCAGACCCCGGGTCGTCGGCGAGCACCCGCCACTCGGTCGCGGCCACGGCGGCGTACTGCGTGCCGTCGCCGTTCGCGTGGATCGTCGCGCGCAGCCGTGACGTCGTGACCGGCCCGAACGTTATGCGGTTGAACGCCGTGGTGCTGGTGCCGGCCGCCGACGGGTCGGGCACCGGCGCCCACTCCTGCGCCGCCTCGTCCCAGTACGACAGGTCCCAGGAGTCCGGCTGGGCCACGCCCGCGCCGGTGCCCTGCGGCTGGTCGGCCCAGAACTTGATCTCGGCGGCGGTCAGCCGGATCGGCCGGGGCCACGTGTACTGCACCCACTGGGTCGCCGGGTGGTTGCCCGACCACGTGCCCCAGATCTGCGCCTGCGGCGGGCTCGTGGGGTCCAGCCTGTCGTTGAGCGCGAGCACCGAGTTCCAGCCCGCGGTGTACGACGCCGTGGGTGTGGCCAGTGCCGCGACGTTGCCGGTCAGCGGCCCGCTGAGGTCCGCGGGGATCGTCACCGTCCGCGCGGTCTCGGTGTTGCCGGCCCGGTCGACGGCGCGGTACCGCACGTCGTGCCGGTCGCCGTCCGGGGCGGAGACCGCGCCGGAGTACGGCTCGAACCCGCCGCCGTCCACCGCGACCTCGATCCGCGCGACGCCGGACGTCACATCCGCAGCAGCAAGAGCCACGGAACGGGCCCGCTCGTCCACGGTCGCCGTGCTCCGGGGTGCGGTCGCGTCGATCCGCACGTCCAGCGCGGCCTCCGCCGAGACATTGCCGGCCCGGTCGGTGGCCGTCGCCGTGACCGTGTGCTCGCCGTCGCCCGCGACCTCGACGTCGGTGTACCGGACGGCCTCCGTGACCACGGGAGCGGCGTCGTCCACCGTCGTCGTGAGGGTGACCCGGCCGCCGCCGTCGTCGGTGCCCGCGGCCCGGACGCGTACCGCCGAGCGGAACCAGCCGCCCGTGCCGGCACTGCCGCTCGGGGTGAGGGTCACCTCCGGCGCCGTCGAGTCACCCGAGGTGTCCGACGGGTCGACGACGGTCACGGTCGCCGTCACCCGGCCCGCGGCGTACCCGAGCACCGAACCCTCGACCTCCAGCGAACCCGGCGAGGCGACGTCGTCCGCGGAGAGCGCGTCCCAGAAGGCCGGCACCGACAACGACACCCCGCCCGGGTAGGTCGCCCGCACAGCATCGGGCAGGTCCGTCTCGCCCACCTCCACGGTCAGCCGCCCCGGCTCCACCGAGTCGGCCTGCTCCGCCAGCACCTTCCACTCCTCGACGGCCACGCCCGAGTACGTGGACCCGTTGGTCGACGCGTCGAACACGGCCCGGAGCTGCGTGGTCGTCACCGGGTCGAACGACGTGGACTGGAAGCCCGCCGTACCGGTCGGGTACCCGGAGGCGCCCGCCACGTCCGCCCAGGCACCGTCGTCGGCGTCCCAGAACTGGATGCGCCAGGAGTCCGGCGCGGCCACGCCCACCCCCGAACCGCGGGGCTGGTCGTTCCAGAACTCGATCTGCGACCCGGACACGCGCACCGGCTGGTCCCAGGTGTACTGCACCCACTGCTGCGGCGGGTTGTTCCCCGTCCACGTGCCCCACATGTCCGGCGGCAGCGGGTTGGGCCGCACGATCTCGTCGTTCAGCGCCTTGACCCAGTACTGCGTGGGCACGGGGTCGTTGGACACCGTGACGCGCGCCTCCTGCGCGATGTTCGCCCGCGGCGTGCGGTCCGGCTCCCGCACCGGCGTCGTGGTCACCGGGCGCATCCGCGGCGGGGTCTGCGTGTCGTCCCACTCGACCTTGTCGATGGCCACCGACCGGCGGAAGTGGTTGCCGCCGGCGGCGTCGGCCGTGTGGTAGGCGATCCACCACTGGCCGTCCAGCTCGACGATGCCCGGGTGGCTCGTCGTGGACGAGACCGGCCGCAGGATCGTGCCCCGGTAGGTCCACGGCCCCTCGGCGGACGGAGCCGTCGCGTACGCGATGCACGCGTGGTAGTTCGCCAGGGTGCACGCGCTGGTGGGGCCGGCGTTGTTGCCCGCGTAGGCCAGGTAGTAGGTGCCGTTCCGCTCGAAGAGCCAGGGCGCCTCGAAGAACCCGGTCAGGCCCGTGACGGTCCGGACGTCGCCCACGGTGGTCTTCATGTCCTGCGCCAGCTCGACCCGGCGCAGGTTGCCGAAGCTGCCCCAGTACATGAACACGCGCGCATCGGCGCCCGTGCCGTCCACCAGCACGGTCGGGTCGATGTTGTGGATGGTGTTCGACGTCGGCAGCCGTTGCGAGACGATCGGCCCGCCGGCGTGGTCCGTCCAGGGGCCGGTCGGGGAGTCGGACACGGCCACACCGATGCCGAACTTGTCGCCGGCCGGGCTGGCCTCCTCGTTCACCGGGACGTACCAGTAGTAGCGGCCGTCCAGGCCCTCCTGCACCTCGCCCGCGTACGCGCGACCGGGGCTCGCCCAGTCGAAGACGTCCTCGGGGCGCATCAGGGACGGGTGGTGCGTCCACCGCCCGGCCTCGGGGTCGGCCGTCACGAAGGCGCCCCACTCGTTCATGATGAAGTCGTTGCGCGTCTCGCCGGCCTCGTCGTGGCCGGTGTAGACGTAGAGCTGGTCGGCCCCGGTGTCGTTGCCGGGGGCGCCGGCCGGGACGACCAGCGGGGCGGGGTCGGCGGAGTAGTAGCTCCCGTCGGCCAGGATCGGGTTCTGCGTGCTCGTGAAGTCGTACGGGTCGGCCGCCTGCGCGGCCAGGGGAGCGGCCGCTCCCGGCACCTCCGCGGCGGTGGCGCCCACCCCCGGTACGGCGAGCGCGGCGGCGACCACCGCCACCGCCAGCGTGCCGGCCGCGGCCGGCCGTCCTGCTCGGACCTGTCTCATCCTGTCCTCCTGTCGTGGCACTTCGTCGTGGCGCACTGACGCGCCGACCCTGCCACACGGCCGTGCGGTCAACAATGGGTTTCGGTGTTTTTCGGTATGGATGAGGCTGCAACGGGTGATCTCATACCGAAAACACCGAAAACCATTGCCGGAGTCTTCGGGTGATGCTTCACTGGTCCGCGCCGGGCCCCTCGATGGTGAGCGGGCCGGCGGGAACCACCACCTGGCGGACAGCGTCGCGAGCCAGGGTGGGGTGCGCAGCGATGCGCGGCCTCCGCCCGTGCGGCACACCTCGTCCGTCCGAGTGCCTGGCAGTCGACGGAGAGGACATGTGATGTCGGCACGAACACGAAGAGGGGCGGTAGCAGCCGCCGCCGTGGCCGCGATGGTCGCCTGCGGGAGCGTGGCGGTGCTGCCCACGGCGCACGCGGGGCCCGTCCACGCGGCGTCACCGGTGCTCCCGGGGAACGAGGACGACGTCGGCGTCTACACCGACGGCCTGAAGGACTCCCTCGACATCGGCGACCCGGTCTACCGCAACCTGGACGCAGTCGAGGACGCGCTGGAACCCGGTGTCCCGTACACCGCGGACAGCATGTACCGCTCGATCTTCGACGCCGACGTGGCGGCCGGGGGCACCGACTTCTACCTCGACCGGGTCCTCGGCGTGACCGGGGCGTCGGGCAACAACGTGCTCCAGACCCGCGGGCGGACCCTCTACCTGCGGGGCGCCGGCGGGGCGAGCTGGAGCACCATGGGCTTCGGCGGCAACGCCTTCGCGGGCGGCCCCAACGACCTGGGCGCCCTCTACACGATCACCGTGCCCGGGCAGACCGTCGCCGAGGTGGGCGGCGCCCGGTTCAACGCGCCGAGCCACGCGAAGGCCCGGTACACGATCGGGTCCACGGGCGTGACGGCGGACCTGCGCAAGCTCATCACCTACGACAACACCGCGCTGTCCGCGCTCACCTTCACCAACCCGGGCGCCGCCGACGTCACCTTCACCGTGCGGGCCGCCTCCCCGACCGCCCGGGGCGCCGCGGACGCCGACGACGAGCTGACCGGCACGCGCACCCTGACCAGCGGCGCCAACAACGGGCTGGTCGACACCCCGTGGTCGACCGTGACCGTGGGCCTCAAGGCCGACGGCTTCGCGCGCAACGGCACGAACCTGGACCGCGAGGTCACGGTGCCGGCCGGCGGCACGGTGGACCTCTCCGTCGTCGGCTCCCTGTACTCGGCGAGCCTGCCCGCCGGGCAGGAGCAGCTGCGTGAGTACGCGGCCCTGACCCCGGACGAGGCGTTCCGCACCGGCGTCACCGCGTTCAACGAGCGCTGGGCGCAGGACATCCCGTACATCGACGTGCCGGACCCGGCCATCGAGAAGGCGATCGTGTACCGGTGGTGGGGCGAGCGGTACAACAGCCTGGACGCGAACGAGCCGGGGTACGTCTACCAGTACCCGACCACCATCGAGGGCGTGAACCTCTACCAGAACTCGGTGGTGCTCACGCAGCCGATGCACCTGCAGGACACCAAGTGGATCCGCAACCCGTACCTCGCCTACGGCCAGGTGCTGAACGTCGGTGAGCTGTCCGGCTCGTCCGCGTTCCTGGACAGCCCGGGCCACACGAGCTGGAACAACCACTACTCGCAGTACCTCGGCACGGCCGGGCTGGAGGCGTACAACGTGCACGGCGGCGGCGCCGACGTCGCCGAGCGGTTCGCCTACTACTTCGAGCAGGACGGCGTGGGCCAGCTCGAGCACTACGACGGCAACGACGACGGCCTGATCGCCTACGACACCAACTACATGCCGGGCAACGACGCCGACGCGATCAGCTTCGGCTACCCGAAGGCGAACGGCGGCACGCCGGGCGCGCGCACGATCGAGCGGCCCGAGTCGGCGTACGTCTGGGGCGCGTTCGACGCCGCGAGCAAGCTCTACGGGATCGCCGGGGCGGACCCCGAGCGCGTGACCAGCACGGCCGCCGAGGCCGACCGCATCCAGGAGGCCGTGCTCGACCGCCTGTGGAGCGAGGAGACGCAGATGTTCCTCGCCGGCACGTCGCACGGCGCGACGTCGGCGGCGTCGTCCGGCGGGAGCGCCAACCCGCTGCCCGCGGGGGAGCGGGACCTGATCCCGGCCAAGGAGTCCAACCTCTATGACATCTACGCGGAGAACCTGATCCCCGCGGACGAGTGGGAGAAGTACGTCGACGGGTTCCGGTTCCTGCGCTACGGCGACAACTTCCCGGTCTTCCCGTTCTACACGGCCAACCAGTACGACCGGTCGAAGTTCGCGATCGGCGGCTCCAACAACTTCTCGAACATCAACTTCACGGTGCAGTACCGCGGGGTGCGCGCCGCGCTGCGCGACTACGACCCGGAGCAGCGGTACATCACGCCGGAGTACGCGGCCAAGCTGCTCGACTGGATGGCGTGGAGCATCTACCCGAACGGTGACGCGCGGGTGGCCAACCAGGCCGAGTACTACTCGGGCTGGAACGCGGCCAACCAGACCTTCAACCGCAACAACCCGAACCACGTGATGCTCGGCAACATGAGCTACATCTTCGTCGAGGACATGGGCGGCATCCAGCCCCGGTCCGACGACCTGATCGAGCTCGACCCGATCGACCTGGGCTACGAGCACTTCATGGTGAACAACCTGCGCTACCACGGGCACGACGTCACCATCGTCTGGGACCCGGACGGGACGCACTACGGGCTCGGCGCCGGCTACTCGCTGTTCCTCGACGGCGACCGCAAGGCGAGCGCCGACGCCGTCGGCGGCTTCGTCTACGACCCGGCCGCCAACGAGGTCACCGCGTCCGATGAGGGTCTGGACGTCACGGTGGTCGCCGACGAGGGTGCCGACCTGCCCGCCGCCGTCGACACGCCGATCGAGGACGAGCGCGTGGTCTCCTACCTCAAGACCGCGGGCATCGACCTCACGCAGAGCGCCGAGAACCTGGCGAAGGGCGCGACCCTGAGCTCGTCCGCGACGCAGGACGGCGTCCGCCCGGCTGCCTGGCGGAACTTCCACACCCCCGGCTTCTCCACCAGCTCGATGAACTACACGCCGGGCGCCATCGCGACCACCGAACGGCCCGTGTCGCTGGACGCGGTCACGGACGGCGTGACGGTGAACGAGCCCTACTGGGGCAACTACGGCACCGACGGCGACACCGGGTACGTGGAGCTCGACCTGGGCGAGGCGGTGCCGGTCGACAACGTGAAGGTCTGGTTCGTCGACGACCGGCAGGCCGGCGGCTACGCCCCGCCGCGTCGCTACTCGATCCAGGTGCCGGACGGCGAGGGCGGCTGGACGGCGGTGCCCGAGCAGGCCAAGGCGCCCAAGGTGCCCGGCCCCAAGGCGAACGAGGCGCTGTTCCCGGAGACGACCACCAACAAGGTGCGGGTCGCCTTCACGAACGCCCCCGGCCGCTGGACCGCGATCTCCGAGATCCAGGTGTTCGACTCCGGAAGGCCCTTGCCGCCGGTGCAGAACGACCCGCCGACGGTCACCGCGACGTCGGACGACGCCGCGAGCGGCAACCTGTCCACCGTGCTGGTGGCGACCGCCACCGACGACGGCGTGCCGGAGGACGGTGAGCTGTCCTACGGCTGGGAGACCGTGTCGGCGCCCGAGGGCGCGGGCGTCATCTTCGCCGACGACGCGGCGCTGACCACCCGGGTGACCGGCACCGCCGAGGGCGAGTACGTGTTCCGCTTCACCGCGACCGACGGGGCGCTGAGCACGTCCCGCGACGTCACGGTGACGCTGGCCGAGCGGGAGACGACCGCCGAGTTCGGGCGGCTCGCCACCATCACGACGAGCGGTTCGGCGTCGTGGGAGAACCCGGCCCGGGTCAACACGGAGTCCACTCCGGCGAGCTCGAACCCCGGCGCGGGCAACGGCTGGGGCACGTGGGGCCAGGCGCAGAACGGGACGAGCGCGGCGCAGGCCGCCTGGATCCGGTACGCGTGGAGCGCGCCGGTGCTGGTCAGCTCGACCGACATCTACTGGTACGACGACAACGGCGGCACCCGCACCCCGCGGGCCGACACGTACGTGGTCGAGTACACGACCGACGGCACCACGTGGACGCCGGTCACGCTCGCCGACGGCTCCACCTACGGCGGTGCGCTCGCCCGGAACGCCTACAACCACCTGGCGTTCGAGCCGGTGGAGGCCAGCGCGCTGCGCATCCGGATCTCGGGCGTGCAGTCCGGCGGCGCGGGCACGGGTGTGCTGCGCTGGCGGGTCAACGGCGACACCGTGGACTCGGTCGCGAGCCCGGTGGTCATGCGCACCACGGTCGGCGTCGTGCCCGACCTGCCCGGAGCGCTCGACGTCGTCTACTCGGGCGGCACACGCGGCACCCTGCCCTTCACCTGGCAGGAGATCACGCCGGCGATGGTCGCAGAGACCAACGTCGAGCCGTTCACCGTCTACGGCACCAACGCCGAGCACGGGCTGATCGCCCAGGCGCAGGTGTACGTGCGGCCGGAGACGGCGCAGGACGGCATCGCCATCCAGGGCGCGGAGCAGTTCGAGCGGGAGGTCCAGGTGGGCGAGCTGCCGCACCTGCCCACCCGCGTGGCCGTGTCCTACAACGACGGGTCGCGCGACAACCAGGCGATCGGCGTCGAGTGGGACTTCGACGAGGCGCTCGTCGAGACGCCGGGCGTGCACGTGATCACGGGGCGGCTGATCCTGCCCGACTACGTGAGCGAGGCCGGCACCACGCAGACCACGCTCACGCTCACGGTGCTCGGCGACCCCGCCGAGGGCCCGGTGGTCACCGCCACCGCCGAGCCGCGCTGCCTCGCGGGTCGCGCCACGCTCGCGGTCCGCGCGGTGAACGACGAGGACGGGCCGCTGGACATCGCGTTCGCCAGCCCGTTCGGCGACAAGTCGTTCTCCGGCGTCGCCCCGGGCGCCGCGGCCTACCAGTCGCTCGCCACGCGGGCCGGGTCGGTCACGGCGGGCACGGTCACGGTCACGGCGTCGGACGGCGCCGGCCGCACCTCGCAGATCCGCGTCGAGTACCCCGCGCTCACGTGCGGCTGACGGAAGGGAGCACCATGCACCGCGACATCCGCAGCACGACCACCGAGGTCTCCCGCCGGTCCCTGCTCCGTCTCGGAGCGGCCGGCCTCGCCGGGGGCGTCGCCGCCCTCGGGCTCACCAGCGGCT
>NZ_JBHWZO010000259.1:0-8778 GCF_042728455.1 Promicromonospora sp. NPDC060204 | reverse complement strand
CTGGGGGTCTGACACGTGCGCGGCCAGAGGCCGGATCAGGGGTAGAGGCCCCGAATCTGGTGCGCCTCCGCGACGCGCTTGACGCCGATGACCAGGGCGGCGTCGCGCAGGGACAGCGCCTCGCGCCGGGCCAGCGCCGACACCTCGGCGTACGCCGTGGTCATGCGGTACTCGAGCTTGTCGGCGATCTCCTGCTCGGTCCACCAGTAGGTCTGGTTGGCCTGGACCCACTCGAAGTACGAGACGACCACGCCGCCCGCGTTCGCGAGGACGTCGGGGACCACGGTGATGCCGTTCTTCGCGAGGATCGCGTCGCCGGCCGCCGTCGTCGGGCCGTTGGCGCCCTCGACCACCCAGCGGGCCTTGACGGAGCCCGCGCTGGTCTCGTCGAGCACGCCCTCGATCGCGGCCGGGACCAGCACGTCGACCGGGAGCGCGAGCAGCTCGGTGTTGGTGACCGGGTCGGCCGCGTCGAACCCGACGACCGAGCCGGTGCGCCGCACGTGCTCCATGAGCAGGGGCACGTCGAGGCCGGCGTCGTTCCGGATGCCGCCGTACTGGTCGCTGACGGCGACGACACGCGAGCCGCGTGCCGCGAAGATCTCCGCGGCGTGCGAGCCCACCTTGCCGAAGCCCTGAACGGCCACGGACACGTCGCTCAGGTCGACGCCCGCCTCGGCGAGCGCGGCACCCGTGACGTGCACGATGCCGGCCGACGTCGCGGTGCCGCGGCCGAGCGAACCGCCGACGGCCAGCGGCTTGCCGGTCACGACCGCGGGGATGGTGTACCCGCGGTTGACCGAGTAGGTGTCCATCACCCAGGCCATCGTCTGGGCGTCGGTGCCCATGTCGGGGGCCATGATGTCGGTGTCGGGGCCGATCATCGGCATGATCTCCGACGTGTACCGCCGGGTCACCCGCTCCAGCTCGGCCTGCGAGTAGCCGCGGGGGTCGATGGCGACGCCGCCCTTGGCGCCGCCGTACGGCAGGTTGACCACCGCACACTTCCAGGTCATCCACATGGCCAGCGCCCGCACCTCGTCGACGTCGACGGAGGGGTGGTAGCGCAGGCCGCCCTTGCCCGGGCCGAGGCTCACGTTGTGCTGCACGCGGAAGCCGTGGAACAGCACGGTCTCGCCCGTGTCCCGCCGCAGCGGCACGGCGACGTGGATCTCACGGCGCGGCGTCGCCAGCATGCGGTGCAGGCCCTCGTCGTAGCCGAGGATCTCGGCCGCGGTGGCGAGCTGCGCGTGCGCGGTCGCGAGCGCGGAGCCCTCCGCGGGCGTGTCGGACGAGGCGAAGGTGGGCGATGGGGTAGTGGTGGACGTCGTTGTCGTCGTCACGTGGGTCCTCCGGGGGAGAACGGCGCCGACCGCCTCGGGGCGGGGGCGCGGGTTTCGCGGCGCGGGGTTTGCGCCTCGGTCTCACCGTATCGCTTCGATGGGCGAATGTGCCCAGCCGTGGGGTGTCGGCCGGTGATTTTCCGGTGATCGTGCCATTGCTTGGGAATCAGCGTTCCTTCAGCCGCCAAGCGCCGGGGAGAAGGACGCCGGTGAGGGCGGCCTTTGAACGCGTCACGGGGTACGCCGGTCGCGTGGTCGGCCGCTCCACCGGTGCCGTCAGCCCGTGGCAGCGCGCTTGTGCTCGATGTGGGCGACGAGGCCGTCGAGGATGCGGGCCAGGCCGAACTCCAGCTCCCGGGCGGGGTCCGTGGCCGCCTGGTACGCCTCGCCCGCGGCGGCGCCGACGCGTCCGGCCAGCGGGTACTCGCGTCCGGCCATCACCACGCCGAGCTCGTCGGCGTTCGCCGCCCACCAGTCGGCCTGGGTCATCCCCGACGCGCGCTCCTCGGCGCGGATGGCCTCCTGGGCGCGCGCGACGTTCCCGGCGAAGCCGATGAGCAGCGCGACGGTCTGGTCCATCTCGATGTCGTCGAGCCCGGCGCCCTCGATCGCGGACAGCTGCCACTCGTAGAGGTCGGACGCGCCTGGCCCGACCCAGGCGCGCAGCCCGGAGACCTCGAGCAGCCAGGGATGCTGCCGGCACTCCTCGTAGTGGAAGCGGGCGACCAGCGCCATCCGCTCGCGCAGGTCGTCCGGCATCGCGGGCAGCTCCCGGCGGCCCAGCGCCCGGTCCACCATCAGCACCACGAGCTCGTCCCGGCCGGGCACGTAGGTGTACAGGCTCATCGCGCCGAGGCCGAGCTCCGTGGCGAGCAGGCGCATCGACAGGCCGGGCAGGCCGTCGCGGTCGGCGATCCGGATCCCGGCGTCCACGACGTCGTCCACGCTCAGCCGCTGCTTGCGTCCGCGCCGAGGCGCGGACGGCGCGCCGTCGTCGTAGCGCCACAGGAGGCGAAGGACGGGGTCCGGGTGGTCCGACATGGACCCACCGTAACTTTTTCGTACGCCGTACGGAATGAATGCTACGCTGGGCGAGCCGTTAGTCGTACGCTGTACGGAAAAGGAGACGCCATGTCCCTCCCACCCCTCGTCGCCCGCGGACTGCGCAAGCGGTACGGCGACACCCACGCCCTGGACGGGTTCGACCTCGAGATCGAGGCCGGCGCCGTCCACGCGCTGCTCGGCCCCAACGGCGCCGGCAAGAGCACCGCCGTCAACACCTTCGCCACCCTCACCCGCTGCGACGAGGGCGAGGTGCGCGTCGCCGGCCGGGACGTGCGCAAGGAACCCGCCGCGGTCCGCTCGTCCGTCGGGCTGGTGGGTCAGCACGCGGCGCTCGACGAGATCCTGTTCGGCCGCGAGAACCTCGTGATGTTCGGCCGCCTCCACGGCCTGTCCAAGGCGGCCGCGCGCGAGCGGGCCGACGAGCTGCTCGGCACCTTCGGCCTGCTGGACGCCGCCGACCGCAAGGTGTCCACCTACTCCGGCGGCATGCGCCGCCGGCTCGACATCGCTGCCGGGCTCATCCGCCGTCCGGCGCTGCTGTTCCTCGACGAGCCCACCACCGGGCTGGACCCTCGGGCCCGCAACGAGGTCTGGCAGACGGTGCGCCAGGTCGTGGCCGCCGGGACCACCGTGCTGCTCACCACCCAGTACCTCGACGAGGCGGACCAGCTCGCCGACCGGATCACCGTGATGGACGCCGGCAAGGTCGTCGCCGAGGGCTCGCCCCAGCAGCTCAAGCGGCGCCTCGGCGGCGACCGGGTGCTCGTGACGGCCCCCGCGCACGCCGACCTGGACCGGCTCGCCGCGGCGCTCGGCGGCACGGCCGACGCCGAGCTGCGGCAGGTCACCGTCGAGGCCGGGCCGGACGGCGGGGCGGCGGCGTTGACCGCCGTCGTCCGCGCGTTGGACGCCGCCGGCCTGGAGGTCGACGACATCCTGCTGCGCCGCCCGACCCTCGACGAGGTGTTCCTGCACCTCACGGGCCGCGACGCCGCGCCCACCGGCCCCGCCCGGACCGAAGACCCTGCACCCACAGATCCCGCCCCGACCGAAGGAGCCCTGCGATGACCGCCGTCGCCGCCACCCTGCGCCAGAGCTGGGTGATCACCCTGCGCGACCTCAAGCACTGGCAGCGCGAGCCGTGGACGCCCGTCTTCGGGATCGCGTTCTCGGTGATGCTCGTGCTCGTCTTCGGCTACCTGCTGGGCGGCGCGATCGCCCTGCCCGGCGGCGGGGACTACCTCGCGTACCTGATGCCGGGGATCTTCGCGCTCTCGATGATGTTCGGCATCGAGGCCACCATGAGCGCCATCGCCAACGACTCGAAGAAGGGCGTCACCGACCGGTTCCGCTCGCTGCCGATCAGCGGCGCCGCCGTCCCGCTCGGCCGGGCCGGCGCCGACCTGGTGAACTCCGCGGCCGAGCTCGCGGTGCTCATGGTGGGCGGGCTGCTCATCGGGTGGAGCGCCTCCGGCAGCATCGCCGCCACCGTGCTCGGCGTCGTGCTGCTGCTCTGGCTGCGGTTCGCGATGCTCGTGCTTGGGGTGTTCCTCGGGCTCACGTTCCGCGGCGAGGGCGGCGTGACGGCGGTCCAGGTGCTGGTGTGGCCCCTCGGGTTCCTGTCCAACGTGCTGGTCGCGCCCGAGTCCATGCCGGGGTGGCTGGCGGTCCTGGCGCAGTGGAACCCGATCTCCGCGACGGCGGCCGCCTGCCGCGAGCTGTTCGGCAACCCGACCGGCATCACCGGGGGAGTGCTGGCCGACCACGCCCTGCTCCTCGCGGCGCTCTGGCCGGCCGTGCTCACCCTGGTGTTCCTGCCGCTGACGGCGCGCGCCTACCGGCGGCTGTCGCGCTGAGGCCGGGTGGCCTCCGGCTCAGGCCCCTGAACGGCGGGACCGTCGCCGGAACGACGACGGCGTCTCCCCCGTCAGCCGCGCGAACGTGCGCGTGAACGACGGCTGGTCGTAGAACCCGGCCGCGGTCGCGACGTCGGCGAGCGGCACCGTGGTCGACGTGAGCAGGTGGGCCGCGCGGTCCACGCGCAGCCGGAGCACGAGCTGGCGCGGGGAGAGGCCGAAGACCCGGCGCACCCGGCGGTCCAGGGACGCGGGGGCACACCCGGCGAGCACGGCGAGGTCCGCCACGGACGGCACCTCGCCGTGCTCCAGCAGGTCCTCGACCTGCCCGCGCAGACGGGCCATGGCCTGGATCGTCGCGTCGTCGGCGTCGCCCGAGCGCAGGTCCTGCGACACGGAGACCAGGCCCACGTAGGCGCCGGACTCGTCGTGCAGCGGCAGCTTGGACGTGAGGAACCAGCCGGGCGCCCCGCCGACGTGCCGGATCAGCTCCAGCTCCCCGCGAAGCGGCTTGTCCGTGGTGCGGACCAGCTCGTCCTGGCTCTCGTAGCGCTCGGCCAGCTCGGGGACGAACAGGTCGGCGGCGCGCTTGCCGATCACGTCGCGCCGCGACCGCTCGCGCGTCCGCCCCACGAAGACCTGGTTCACCAGCACGTACCGGCCGTCGGCGTCCTTGGCGCAGAACATGACGCCGGACAGCTCGTCCATCAGGGCGACCATGGCGGGGTGCAGTGCGGCCAGCAGGGCCCGCGCCTCGGGCCGAGCGGCGCCGTTCGGCGGGTTGCTCATCGGGTCCCGATCGTACGCGGCGCACGTCGTCACCCCTTGGCCGAAACCGGTGCGGATTGCGAGTGATCCTGCCAATACACATGAGCGGCACCGGGTGCACCCTGGTGTCATGAAGACCTCTGCCCGGCGCGGGAGCGCCGACACCGCCGACGTCCCGACCGGGGGCGCAGGCGCACCGGACAGCGCGACGCCGCAGGCTCCGACCGAGCCGCCCGCGAAGCCCGCCGCCGACACCCTCGTCGAGGACGCCGTAGCCCTCGCCCGGACCTGGATCGGCACCGCCACGGGAGCCGCCGGCACCACCGGCGCGACCACGGCCGGCTCGAAGACCGACAAGGCCGTCGCCCGCGCCTCCGCCGCCCTCGGCGCGCTCGTCTCCGACCCCGCGGGCCTGGAGCTCGCCGTCGGGTTCGTCGACGACGTCGCCCGCCCGCAGGACGTCCACGTCGCCGCCAAGGCACTGGCCCGCCTCGGCAAGAAGGCCGGCAGCGCCACGTTCCTCAGCGCGAGCGACCGCGCGCTGTTCCGGGCCGGCGCGCTGACCGCCCCCGTGCTCCCGGGCATCGTGGTCCCCGCCGCCCGCGCCCGGCTGCGCCAGCTCGTGGGCCACCTCGTGGCCGACGCCGGCAACGGCCTCACGGCCCACCTCGCCCGCACCCGGGCCGAGGGCTACACCCTCAACGTCAACCTGCTGGGCGAGGCCGTGCTCGGCAAGGACGAGGCCGCCGGGCGCCTGGCCCGCACCGTCGCGCTGGTCGAGCGCCCGGACGTCGACTACGTGTCGATCAAGGTCTCCAGCGTCGCCGCGCAGCTCGTCACGTGGGACCTCGACGGCTCCCGCGACCGCGTCGTCGAGCAGCTCCTGCCGCTCTACCGCGCCGCGCGCGACCACGGCGTCTTCCTGAACCTCGACATGGAGGAGTACCGCGACCTGGCGCTGACCACCGCGGTCTTCACCGACATCCTGGGCCGCGACGAGTTCCGCGACCTCGAGGCCGGCATCGTGCTCCAGGCCTACCTCCCGGACGCGCTCGGCGCCCTGGATGGCCTCACCGAGTTCGCCGCGAAGCGGGTCGCGGACGGCGGCGCGCGCATCAAGGTGCGCATCGTCAAGGGCGCCAATCTCGCGATGGAGCACGTCGAGGCCGCCCTGCACGACTGGGCGCAGGCGCCGTACGCGACCAAGCCCGACGTCGACGCCAACTACGTGCGCATGCTCGACCACGCCCTGCGCCCCGAGCGGGCGCACGCCGTCCGCATCGGCGCGGCGTCGCACAACCTGTTCCACGTGGCGCTCGCGATCCTGCTCGGCCGGGCGCGCGGCGTCTCCGAGGCGCTCGACATCGAGATGCTCCAGGGCATGGCGCCCACCGAGGCCGCCGCCGTGCGCGACGAGGTCGCCAAGGACAGCGGCCGCGTGGTGCTGTACACGCCGGTCGTGCGCGACGAGGACTTCGACGTCGCGATCTCCTACCTGGTGCGCCGCCTCGAGGAGAACGCCACGGAGCAGAACTTCCTGCACGCGGCGTTCGCGCCCGAGGTGGCCGCCGCCGCGGCGGGCTCCGCGATGGACCGGCAGGAGGCCGCGTTCCGCGCCTCCGTCGAGCTGGGCGTGCACTACGGGGCCGACGACGTCGCCCCGCGCCGCCGTCCGCGCCCCGCGCCGGAGCAGGTGACCGGGCCGTTCCACAACGCCGCCGACACCGACCCCGCGGTCGCCGAGCACCGCGCCTGGGCCCAGCAGGTCACCAGCACGCGCTCCGGGTACGTCCCGGCGCTCGCCGAGCCGCTGGCGACGTCCGCCCAGGTGGACGACGTCGTGGCGCTCGCCCGCCGCGCGGGCGCGGCCTGGGCCAAGGTGGCCCCGGCGGACCGCGGCCGCGTGCTGCGCTCCGCGGCCCAGCACCTCGAGGCGGCGCGCACCGACCTGGTCGCCGCCATGGTGCACGAGGCCGGAAAGACCGTCGCCGAGGCGGACCCCGAGGTCAGCGAGGCCGTGGACTTTGCCGCCTACTACGCGCAGGCGGCCGAGGCCCTCGACCCGACGTCGGAGGCCTGGCCGGGCGCCCGGTACACGCCGGACGGCGTCACGCTGGTCACGCCGCCGTGGAACTTCCCTGTCGCCATCCCGATCGGTGGCGTGCTCGCCGGCCTCGCGTCGGGCTCCTCCGTGATCGCCAAGCCCGCGCCGCCCACGCCGCGCTGCCTGGAGATCGCCGTCGAGGCCGTGCACGCGGCCCTGGACGAGGTGGCGCCGGAGATCGGCCTGGACCCGGCCATCGCGCGCGACGTCGCGCAGTTCGTCCGCGTGCCGGACGGCGACCTCGGCCGCCGCCTCGTGACGCACGACGGCGTGTCCCGCGTGATCCTCACGGGCGCGATCGAGACCGCGGAGATGTTCGCGTCCTGGCGCCCCGAGCTCCCGGTGCTCGCGGAGACGTCCGGCAAGAACGCGATCGTCGTGACGCCGTCGGCGGACCTCGACCTGGCCGTCGCCGACGTGGTGCGCTCGGCGTTCGGGCACGCGGGGCAGAAGTGCTCCGCCGCGTCGCTCGTGATCCTCGTCGGCTCGGTGGGCGACCCGCGCACCGTGACCGGGGAGCGGTTCCGCCGCCAGCTCGTCGACGCCGTGTCGTCGCTCGCCGTCGGCCCCGCGACCGACCTGGCCACCGTGATGGGCCCGCTCACCGAGCCCGCGCAGGGCAAGCTGCTGCGCGCGCTGACCACGCTGGAGCAGGGCGAGAGCTGGCTCGTGCGGCCGCGCCGCCTCGACGCGGTGGCGCAGGAGGCCGGCCTCGGCAAGGGCCGCCTGTGGACCCCGGGCGTGCGCGACGGCGTCCGCCCCGGCTCGTTCTTCCACCTCACCGAGGCCTTCGGCCCGGTGCTGGGCATCATGACCGCCCGCACGCTGGACGAGGCGCTCGCGCTGCAGAACGCGGTGTCGTTCGGCCTCACGGGCGGCATCCACTCGCTGGACGACACCGAGGTGGAGCACTGGCTCGACCGCGTCGAGGTCGGCAACGCGTACGTGAACCGGCACATCACCGGCGCGATCGTGCAGCGCCAGTCGTTCGGCGGCTGGAAGGCCTCCGTCGTCGGCTCCGGCGCCAAGGCGGGCGGCCCGAACTACGTGGCGCAGCTCGGCCGCTGGGCCGACGCGCCCGACGTGCCGTCGCGCACCGAGGACCCGGCGGGCTGGCTCGCCTGGGCGCGGGCCGACGACGCCCGCGTGTGGCTCACCGAGTTCTCGCAGGCGCACGACCCGTCCGGGCTCGGCGTCGAGTCCAACGTGTTCCGCTACCGGCCCGTCCCGGGCATCACGGTGCGCGTCGGCGCGGACGCGCCGGACGCCGAGGTGCAGCGCGTGCTGGCCGCGGCCGCGCGGGCGGGCGTCGACGCGACCGTCGTCGGGCAGGAGACCACGGACGAGGCGTTCGCCGAGTCCGTCGCCGACGGCGTGGTGACCGGCCGGATCCGCGTGGTGGGCGAGGCCCCCGGGCTGCGCGACGCCGCCGCGAGCCGCCTCGGCTCGGTGACGGTGCTGGACGGCCCCGTCCTGGCGAGCGGCCGCCGCGAGCTGCTGACGATGCTCCGCGAGCAGGCGGTCAGCCGCACGATGCACCGCTACGGCCACCAGCGCACGGCCTGACCCCCGACCTCGTTGAGTGCTGGCTATTTGTTGGCCGGGACCCCGGGAAGCAACAAATAGCCCGGACGCAAAGAGA
>NZ_JBHWZO010000258.1:0-8808 GCF_042728455.1 Promicromonospora sp. NPDC060204 | reverse complement strand
GCTCTGGACGGATCCAGAGCGAAGAAACCCGGGCCTCAAAGGTGAGTGAGTCCGCGGCGGCCCTCGACGGGGCCGGGCGGTCAGATCACGACGTCGGGGTGAGCGAGCCGTCCGAGCTGAAGACCAGGCCGAGGGTGACCTCGCCCTGCTGCAGGGCCGCCTTGGTCAGCGGGCCGCCGGCGTCGAGCGAGCGGAACTCCGCGAACTCCAGGCCGTAGGTCTCCTCGAGACCCGGCTGGCAGAACGGGCGCTCCGTGCACTCCGGCGGGCCGCCGAGCACCAGGCCGCCGCAGGCCTCGGCGAGGTCGCTGAGCGTGGCGAGGCCGTTCTCGTCCGCGAAGGCCTTGGTCACGGCGAAGGCGTTCTGGTCCTGCGCGGGGGAGGGCTCGCCGAACACGAGGCCCACCTGCTCGCCCAGACCGGTCAGACCCTCGACGGTCGCGTCGAGGTCGCTGCTCGCGACCGGCTCGGCGTCGGCGCCGTTGACGTCCTTGTTGATGAACTCGGTCAGGGTGCCCACGTACTCGGGGATCACCTGGACCTGCTTGCCGTCCTCCAGCGCGGGGAGGTAGGCCTCACGGTTGCCGATGGTGGTCACCTCGGCGTCGTACCCGGCGGCGTTGAGCACCGTCGCGTAGATGGTGCCGAGCGTGGCGCTCTCGGCGAAGTCGGCGGCGCCGACGACGATCTTGCCGCTGCCGCTCTGCTCGGGGTTGTCCAGGCCGGCGTCGGCCACGAACTCCTCGGCGACCTCCTTGGAGGTGCGGCGGTCGACGTCCACGGCCTTGTTCAGGCCGATGAGGGTGTCGGTGTCGAGCGCGGCGGACACGGAGTCGAGCAGCGGGATGAGCGTGTCGTCGCCCTCCACGGCCGCCGCGTTGATCGCCGGGATGATGTTGTCGACGGTCTGGAGCTGCTTGTCGTCCTGGAGCACGACCAGCTCGTCGCCCGGGACGGCCTCGCACGCGGCGAGGCTGCTGCCGCCGGTCGAGGTGCTGCCGCCACCTCCGCCGGAGGAACCCGGTGCGCCACAGGCGGTCAGGAACGCGAGGGAGACGACGGCGGCCGCGGCGCCGAGCGTGCGCGGCAAGGACAGATGCGTACGGGGGAACTTCATCGAATGTCTCCGAACGTGGGTGGCGTACAACTGTTCTACGGCTTCGATCCGTCCCATTCGACCTCGGTCGGCGGTCGATGGCAAGGGATAAACCCCCTCGTGAGAATGTCGTTACATTTGGTCGGGCACCCCGGGGAGTTATTCCCGGGGCGAGGCCGCGTCAGGCGGCGCGGACCCGGAGCGGGGCGGGGGTGGCGAGGCGCTGCCCGACGGCGAGCACGGCGTCGATCAGCAGGCAGAGCCCGGCGACCACCACGCCGCCGGCGAGCACCTCGCCGTACCGCTGCGTGCCCATGCCGAACGCGATGATCTGGCCCAGGCCGCCGCCGCCGGCCAGCGCCGCGAGCGGGATCGTGGCCACGACCTGCACGATCGTGACGCGCAGGCCCGCGGCGACCAGCGTGGTGGCGAGCGGCAGCTCGACCTGCAGCAGGATGCGCCCGTCGCTCATGCCCATGCCGCGGGCGGCGTCCTTGGCGTCGGGGTCGGCGCCGCGCACCCCCTCGTAGGTGTTGACCAGCAGCACCGGCACCGCGAAGAAGGCGGCGGCGATGACCGTGGCTGTGTTGCCGAACAGGCCGCCCGCGGCGAGCAGCAGGATGATGCCGAGGGTCGGCAGCGCCCGGGAGGCGTTGGTCAGCCAGACGACCGTGCCCGCGCCCCGGCCGCTGTGGCCCAGCCAGGCGCCGGCCGGGATGGCGACGGCGGCGGCGATGGCCACGGCGATCGCCGTCATCGCCAGGTGCTCGCCCGCGAGCTCGAGGATGCCGCCGGGCTCGGTCCAGGTCAGGGGGTCGTTGAGCCAGACGATGGCCTGCTGGACGACTCCGGTCGGGGCGCTCATGCGGTCCTCCCGCGCAGCCAGGGGGTCAGGGCTCTGCCGACGGCCCAGAGCACGAGGTCGAGCACGAGGGCCAGCAGGATGGTCGCGAGCGTGGCCGTCATGATCTCGGCGCGGTAGAAGTTGTTGCGGAAGCCCTGGAACATGAGCTGGCCCAGCCCGCCGTACCCGACCACGACGCCCACGGTCACCAGCGCGACGGTGGAGACCGTGGCCAGCCGCAGCCCGGCGATGATGCTCGGCATGGCGCTCGGCATGGCCACCTGGACCAGCAGGCGCCCCGGGCCGTAGCCCAGGCCGCGGGCGGCGTCGGTGACGGCGGGGTCAACGGTGGACAGCCCGGCCACGGTGTTGCGCAGGATGATGAGCAGCGCGTAGACCACCAGGCCCACCAGCACGGGCGTGCGGCCGATGCCGAGCAGCGGGGCGAGGATCGCGAACAGCGCCAGGGACGGCACGGTGTACAGCACGGCCGCGGTGCCGAGCACCGGACCGGCCAGCCACCGGGACCGGGAGATCAGCGCGCCGAGCGGGATGGCGATGGCCGCCGAGATCGCGACGGCCTCGATCGTCAGGCCGGCGTGCTCGACGGTGCGCTGCCAGATCACAGCCGCGTTGTCGACCACGTACGACCAGGAGAACCACGGGTTGCCGGGCATGTTCAGAACCTATCGTGCTCTTCACCCGGTAGGTTCGAGCACATGGCCTCACGCACCGTGATCGAGCTGGACACCGTCCGCAAGACCTTTGGCAGCGGCACCGTCGCCGTCGAAGGACTGAGCCTCTCCGTGCGCGAGCACGAGGTGCTCGCGCTGGTGGGGCCCTCGGGCTGCGGCAAGTCCACCACCCTCCGCATGGTCAACCGGCTGGTGGAGCCGACGTCGGGCCGCATCCTGCTCGACGGCGAGGACGTGACGACCAGCGACCCCGTGGCCCTGCGCCGCCGCATCGGCTACGTGATCCAGAACGTGGGGCTCTTCCCGCACCGCACCGTCGAGGCGAACATCGCCACCGTGCCCGGCCTGCTCGGCTGGGACCGCCGGCGCACCCGGGCGCGCGTGGCCGAGCTCCTGGACCTCGTGGGCCTGCCCGCCGCCACCTACGCGAAGCGGTACCCACACGAGCTGTCCGGCGGTGAGCGCCAGCGCATCGGCGTGGCCCGCGCGCTCGCGACCGACCCGCCCGTGCTGCTGATGGACGAGCCGTTCGGCGCCGTCGACCCGGAGTTCCGGCGCCACCTGCAGACCGAGTTCCAGCGGATCCAGCAGGAGACCGGCACCACGGTGATCCTCGTGACGCACGACATCGACGAGGCGGCGCGCCTGGGCGACCGGATCGCCGTCCTGTCCCGCGGCGGCAAGCTGGAGCAGGTGGCGAGCCCGCTCGCGGTGCTGGCCCACCCGGCGTCGGAGCGGGTGCGCGACTTCATCGGCGACGGCGCTGCCTCGCGCATGCTCTCGCTCGCCGAGGTGCAGACGGCAGACCTGGAGGGCGTGGACCGGATCGTCGAGCCCGCCCCCGCGCCCGTGCGGCTGGGGGCGCGGTTGACCGACGCGTTCGAGGCGGTGGCCGCGCTGCCGGCGTCGGCCATGGGGCGCGTGCCCGTGGTGGGGGAGTCGG
Source organism: Promicromonospora sp. NPDC060204 (assembly GCF_042728455.1). Classification (NCBI taxonomy): domain Bacteria; kingdom Bacillati; phylum Actinomycetota; class Actinomycetes; order Micrococcales; family Promicromonosporaceae; genus Promicromonospora; species Promicromonospora sp. NPDC060204. The sequence goes on along the minus strand of NZ_JBHWZO010000258.1, from coordinate 5,230 downwards.
GCGAGCTCGTCGGCTCGCTGACCGCGGACGGGATCCTCGGCGCGCTGCGCCGCGCGGCGGACGCGGCGGCGGGGACGGCGTCGGACGCGGCCTCGGGCGAGGCGGACGTCGAGGTGACCGGTACGACGGCGGACACCGAGGACGCCGCTGTGACCGACGCCGCGTCCTGACCTGCGCCCAGACCGGGACCCCGGGAACCTGCCCCGATAGTCTCGGGGCGTGACCAACGCACGCGTAGCCCTTGCGACCTGTTCCCAGCTGCCCGACCTCGACAAGGACGACGTGCCGCTGATCGCCGCGCTCGCCGAGCGTGGCGTGACGGCCGAACCCGCCGTGTGGGACAGCCCGGCGGTCGACTGGCAGGCCTACGACCTCGTGCTGGTCCGCTCCACCTGGGACTACTCGCCCCGCCACGACGAGTTCCTGGCGTGGGCGCGCTCGCTGCCCAAGGTGGCCAACGGCGCCGACGTCATCGAGTGGAACACCGACAAGCGGTACCTGCGCGAGCTCGAGGCGGCGGGCGTCCCGGTGATCCCGACGATCTGGCTCGACCCGCAGCGGCACCTGTCCAAGCGCGCCGTGCACACCCGCATGCCCGCGTTCGGCGACTTCGTGGTCAAGCCCGTCGTCAGCGCCGGCGCCCAGAACACGGGCCGCTACCAGCCGGTGTCCGCGCAGTCGCGCGGCAAGGCGATCGCGCACGCCACCCGCCTGCTCGACGACGGCCGCTGGGTCATGATCCAGCCCTACGTCACCTCCGTGGACACCACGGGCGAGACCTGCCTGGTCTTCATCGACGGCGAGCTCACCCACGCCGTCCGGAAGAACGCGCTGCTCACCGGGCCGGCCGAGGACTCGGGCGAGCTGTACGCGCGGGAGGAGATGGCGTCGTTCGAGGCCACGCCCGACCAGATCGAGGTGGCCCGGCGGGCGCTCGACGTGGCGCGCGCGGCCACCGGCGCGGACCTCACCTACGCCCGCGTTGACCTCGTCTCGGGCGACGACGGCGTGCCCATGGTCATCGAGCTGGAGCTCACCGAGCCGTCGCTCTGGATGAAGTACGGCACGGGCGTCGAGGGCAAGCTCGCCGACGCCGTGGTGAAGCTGCTGGGCTGAGCGCGGCGCCGACGACGTCGGGCAACCGGCGTCGTCGGGCAACCGGCGTCGTCGGGCAACCGGCGTCGTCAGGCAACGCGAAAGGGCCCCTCGCCGAAGCGGGGGGCCCTTTGCATGGGGTGAGCGACGGGACTTGAACCCGCGGCCCTCGCGACCACAACGCGATGCTCTACCAGCTGAGCTACGCCCACCATGCTCGCCGATCCTGGACCGGCGACCGTCGAAAAGCATACATGGTCAGCGGCCACGGACCGAACTCAAATCTACGGAGCGAGCTGCTTCGTGACGGACGTCTCGGCGACGCTCGCCGCGGCGGCGCGCGCGGTCGCCGTGTCGGGGCCGGGCTGCGCGGGGAACAGGACCTCGCGGTAGTAGCGCAGCTCGTCGATCGACTCCAGGATGTCGGCCAGCGCGCGGTGCCCGCCGTCCTTCTTGGGGGAAGCGAAGTAGACGCGCGGGTACCAGCGGCGCGAGAGCTCCTTGATCGACGACACGTCGATGATCCGGTAGTGCAGGTACTCGACCAGCTCGGGCATGTGCAGGTCGAGGAACGACTTGTCCGTGCCGACGGAGTTGCCGGCCAGCGGAGCCTTGCCCGGCTCGGGCACCCACTCGCGGATGTAGGCCAGGATCTGCTCCTGGGCCTCCTCGAGGGTCAGCCCCTCGTCGAGCTCCTCGAGCAGGCCGGACGTGGTGTGCATGGTGCGGACGAAGTCGTTCATCTGCGCCAGCGCCTCTGCCGGAGGTTTGACGAGGACATCGACACCGGTGCCCAGGACGTTGAGATCGGAGTCGGTGACGATCGCGGCGACCTCGATCAGCGCGTCGGCGCGCAGGTCGAGGCCGGTCATCTCGCAGTCGATCCAGACGATGCGCTCGTTGGGGTTGGGAAGGCTCACCGACCTAGCCTATTCCGTCCGGCGGCGGGGGTGTTCCGCTGGGTGCGGTACGGGGCGCGGGCGGTGCTGGGCTGTGCTGGGCGGTGCAGCTCGACGTCGGCACCTTCCTGCGAGGTCGGCAGTCGGCATCGAGGTCGGCACAGCCCTGTGCCGACCTCGATGCAAGGTGCCGACGTCGTGGGTGGGTCGGCCGGCCGGGTGCACGAAGGCCCTTCCGCGAGGCGACGAGGTCGCTCGGGGAAGGGCCCAGGGTGTCCGACGGCGGTCGGAGTGCTGTTGCCCGGCGGATCGGCCGGCCGGCGGCGCCGGTCGGACAGGTTCAGCCGGTCGGACAGGTTCAGCCGGTCGGACAGGTTCGGCCGGTCGGACCGGGTCAGCCGGTCAGACCGGATCGGCCGGTCAGGCCAGTTCAGCCGGTCAGATCAGGCGGAGCCGCTTGGCGCGCTTGGCCGTGCGGCGCTCGGGGCGCTCCCGCAGAGCGCGCTCCTGGGCACCGGCGACCTCCGCGCGGCGGGCGATCTCGGCGACCTGTGCGCGGCCGATGTAGTAGGCGGTCTGGGCATGCATGTCCGTGGTCCTTCCAGGGGTGGGGAGAGGTGGCGGTCGCAGCGGGCGTGCTCCGGCCGGGTCGCGGTCGGTGCTCCTCAGTGTTTCCGTCGTGTTACATCATCCCAGATTCCGGAAATGCCGCGCAAGGCGGACAGGGGTGACGTGCAGCACCCTGTCGCAGGTCAGCGGGTGTGCCGAGCGGCCGCTACACGGGCCCATGCCCGCACAAACAACGAAGCAGAGCGTGTGCCGGGCACACGCTCTGCTTCGGGATGTCGGAGGCGTCGGTCGCCGGAGGAGTTCCGGCGGACGCCGTACGGGTCATGCGGACCGCGCGCGCAGGGCGGGTGCCGGTGCGCGGTGGTCGTTCCGGTGTGCGGCGTGGGCCTCGGCCCGGCGTCGCTTCTGCTCCTCGCGGAGCCTGCGTGAACGCCGGTGTTCCTCGGCGTCCTGGAGGCGCTCCCGGTGAAGGGTCTGCGCCAGCTCGTACTCGGTGTGCACGTGAGTGCCTTTCGTGACGCTGGATTGCCGGTCTCCCGACAGAGGGTCTGGCCGGACCCTGTCCACCGCCCGGTATGGGACCGGACGGACGTCACCGCGGTGTGCCTTGAGCCTCCCAGGAGACGGCGGTGCGGCGCACGGCTTTATTCGGGCGAAGTCGCTAAAGATTCCTTGCGCAAGTTCTCTTTAGCGTCCTACGCTCGGCGCATGCCCGAGCAGAAACAGCCAGAGACCCAGGGGTTCACGCGGCCGACGCCGCCGGAGGACACCGTCATCTCGCAGACCGATGCCATCAAGGCGATGACGCACCCGCTGCGCATCCGGCTGCTCGGCCTGTTCCGTCCCGGGGTGGAGCTCACCGCCACCCAGTGCGCCGAGCGCACGGGCGAGTCGGTGGCGAGCTGCTCCTTCCACCTGCGTCAGCTCGAGAAGTACGGGCACGTCGAACGGGCCGAGGCGCACGGCAAGGAGCGCCCGTGGCGGGCCGTGAGCAGGGGGTTCAGCGTGCGACCCGACCTTGCCGACCCGGAGGCGTGGCCCGCCGCGCAGGCGTTCGGCAGCATGTTCGTGGCCGAGCAGTTCGCCGCCCTGCAGCGCTGGCTCGCCGATGCGGACCGGGACGACCCGTCCTGGGTGTACGCCAGCACCCAGACCGCCCAGGAGTTCTGGGCGACGCGCGACGAGCTGGACGACCTCTCCCGGCAGCTGGAGGAGATCACCGCGCCGTTCCGTGGTCGCGCGGTGGACCCGGGCAAGCGCCCGGAGGGCGCGCGCCGCGCGCACCTGTTCGGCGCGGTCTGGGCCGAGATCCCGGAGCCGGAGGGCGAGGAAGCATGACCACCGTCAAGCCGGCCGCCCCGGACGACGGCACCGTGCCGGACGACGGCACCGTGCCGGACGACGGCGCCGCCCCGGGCGGCCCGTCCGCCGTCGGGCAGCCGTTGCCCGCCGACCCCGCCCGGTACCTGCGGACGCCGCTCTTCCGGACCCTCGTGGTGGGCTGGACGCTCGCGAACGTGGCGGACTCGCTGCTCACGCTGCTCATGGCGGTCTGGGTCGCGGACCTGACCGGCAGCGCCGCGCTAGGCGGTCTGACGTTCGCCCTGCTGGGCCTGCCCGCGCTCGCCTCGCCCTTCCTGGGCTACCTCGCGGACCGGGTGTCCCGGCGGCGCATGCTCGTGGTCGCCTACGTGGTGGGCGCGCTCGGGCTGGTGCCGCTGTTCTGGGTGACCCGGGCGGACCAGGTCTGGATCGTCTTCGCGGCCACGCTGGTCTACTCCGGGGTCGCGTACGTCACGGGCGCCTGCCAGTCGGGGATCCTCAAGGACCTCCTGCCGAACGAGGCCCTCGGCCACGCCAACGGGCGCCTGTCGATGATCGACCAGGTGTTCCGCGTGGCCCTGCCGCTGGTCGGCGCGGCGGTCTACGCCCTGGTGGGCGTGGTGCCGCTGGTCGCGGTGGCCGTCGCGGGGTTCGTGGGCGCGGCGGTCGTGCTCGGCCTGGTGCGGGTCACCGAGTCGCGGTTCGAGGGCGAGCCGGGCGAGTCGTACCTGGCGGCGACGACCGCCGGGTTCCGGCACCTGTTCGGCACCCAGCCGCTCGGCGGGATGACCTGGAACGCCCTGATCGTGTTCGCGTCGGTCGGCCTCGTGAACGCCGTCTCCTTCGCCGTGCTCGACGGCCTGGGGCTGCCCGCGGCCTGGCTCGGCCCGGTGACGGTGCTGCAGGGGGTGACGGGGTTCGTCGCCGGGGCGGTCACGCCGCGCCTCATGCTGCGGTACGGCCGGCCGCGGGTCTACGCCATCGGGATCCTCGCCGGGGGCGTGGCCCTCGTGCCGCTCATGTTCAGCTGGGTGGTCCCCGCGATCGTGGCTCAGGCGCTGCTCGGCTTCGGGGTGACGTCCGCGATCATCGCGTGGGTCACGGAGCGCCAGGTCCGGACGCCGGAACGGCTCCAGGGGCGGGTCGCCGCCGCCGGGCACCTGGTCGGCAACCTGCCGGGCACCGTGGTGACGGCCCTCGGCGCGGGGCTGCTCGCGTTCGTGGACTACCGGCTGCTGGTGCTGGCCAACGTGATCGTGGTGGTCGGCGCGGGGCTGGTCGCCCTGCGCCTGCGCCGCACGCCTGACCCCGACGTGTCAGACGCTCAGGTCACCCAGGTGACC